>CANQAK010000001.1 GCA_947589495.1 uncultured Bacilli bacterium
AAAATCATCATAAAGCCATATAAACACTAGGCTAAACGATGATTTTTTGCTTTATTAACTGTCAAACTCGGGTTATAGCACAAAAAGAAATATTTATGAGTATAACTTATTATACTCTTTTATAAAATATTCATCAGTCATACCTGCTATATAATCAATAACTATTCTTTCATTTGTATTTTTTCTATATTCTTTATTCATTTTACTTAAATAATTTTTATATATTACTGAATCTTTATTCTTTTCATTTAAATCATTTAAGTAATGTTCAAATAATTTATAATACATCTTTTTAATATCTTCTTTTTCTTTTTTGGTTAATGCTAAGTTATAAATATGTTCATAATTAAATTTTTTTAAATTAACCATTGCATTATATACATTTTTACTTAATTTAATATAATTTTTATTAATACTATTTTTTATTATATCTAAGATAATTGTGTTAACAATTTCTTTGTTGGAAGTTCCGAGAACTTCCCTAATATCTTGTGGAACATCACTTTCTTTTATAATATTTAATCTAATTGCATCTTCAATATCTTTACCTAGATATGCAATTAAATCACTAATTCTTACAACAAGACCTTCTAAAGTCATAGATTTTAATTCTTTTATTTTATCTTTATTACTATAACATTCTTTATATTCTTCTAAAAATTCTTCTTTACTTTTCTTTTGAGATTCAAATTTTTCTAAAAGAAATTCTCCATTATGACACATAATTGCATCAAGTACTTGGATAGTTAAATTACATCCATTTCCATAATTTTCTATTTCTAATAATAATCTTACACTTTGAATATTATGATTAAAATAACCTTCATTATATTTTAAACTTATTTCATTTAAAATACTTTCACCAAAGTGACCAAAGGGCGTATGCCCTAAATCATGACCGAGTGAAGCTGCTTCAATTAAATCTTCATTCAACGCTAATGCTCTTCCAATTGTTCTTGCAATCTTACTTACAAATTGAACATGGGTCATTCTTCTACTTAAATGATCATTATCTTTATGAGTAAATACTTGAGTCTTATCTAAGTACCTCGTATAAGCTAAAGAATATATAATCCTATCAATATCTCTGTAAAATGATGGTCTTATTGTATCTTCTTCCTCAATAAATCTTATACCATCTTCATATTTACAAGCATAAGTTCCTAAATTTTTACTTTTCATTCTTTCTTTAATTAATTCATAATCCATCTTTATACCTCTTCAAAACGTTCTTCTTGTTCTACATTAGGATATTTATCTTTATCTACTTTAGATAAAAACATATCTAAATCTCTTACCCAATATTTATCATCATGTTTATAAACTACTTTCTTCTCTAAAGTTTCACTATCTAAAGCAATACATATTACTTCTACTATATATCCTTTAAAATGTCTATATTTATGACCTACTTTTACTTCTCTCATACTTATTACCTCATTTAAATTTTAATATATTAAATATTTTATTACAAGAGAAAAAGGACTATTATATATCCTTTTTCAATGTTTTAAGATAATGTTTTTTTGTTCTTTGTAATGTTCTTAATTCTCTTACTAAAAAACATCAAGTTTTGGAAATATTTTTCCAAAACTTCAGAAAATTTATAACTTTTGGAAATCAACTAAAAAAAAAGAATAAGTTGAAAAGCAAAAAGTTCAAATAAATTTTCTCTACTATCTATTTACTTTAAATTACTTTCTTCTAAAATATTCTTTAAATACTTCTCATTCTTCTTATCTACTTCTATATTTACTCTTCTTACATAACTAAACATATTATCTCTTTTTTCTATATTTTTTAATTCCCAATTCTTTAAGTTTAATTCTTCTAAATTATATGCTCCTGAAAACATTCCTTCTGTATTTTTTAACTTTTTTGTATTAAAACTACTTAAGTCTAATTCTTTTCCTAAAAATCTATTAAACATACTTTTCATGTTCTCGACATTTCTTGTATTAAAATTACTTAAATCTAAATCAAATAAGTAATAGTCAAAAAACATCTCTTCCATTGTTGTGGCACTTACTCCAAAATCTTTTGGAAATATTATTACTGTACTTGCTTCTTCAAACATATAACTCATATTCTTTACTTTACTTGTATCAAATGTACTTATATCTAAATTATAACTTCCAAAATTCCTAAACATACTCTCCATACTTACTGTTTCACTTGTATCTAAATTACTAAAGTTTATATTATCAGCATTTAGAAATGCAAATGCTCCATCTAAATTTTTAGCATATATTGGAGAAGTAGACCCTATAAATATGTCATATCTGTCTTCACTAGTTTCTTCTACCCAACATATTACTTGTTTTTTATTTTTTGTTAATTTTCTATCTGTTATATCCCAACTTTTTTCTATAAAAAATTCATTTATTTTACTAGGTAAGTATGAAACAAAATTTATATTACCTATATGTTCATATTCACTTAGGGAAGAACTAAAACTTTTTAAATCAGCATATACCTTATTATACTCTTTAACTTCATATATTATAAACATACTTATTAATACAATTACTAATAATATTACAACTCCCCATTTTATTAATTTTTTTCTCTGCATTTAGACTCCTAATTATTTTAATTTTACTATACAACATTTATGATGTATTGGTGGTCCAGGCATTTCTATTACTTACAATCATCGTTATTTTCTTGCCTGGACGCCCTGGACTATTTTTATCTTTCTAACTTGCTATGTAGAATGGACTTCCTTTTTCTCCTGTACCTTCAAGTTCCACATCGGACTTCAGATAGAAGACTGGGCGAACCGCATACGCACGGTTCAAGGTGTTGAGGTCGACATTGCCGTTCGGAGACACAAGCCACGCAAGGAAGCTAGTTTTTGAGCTACTATACCGACCTACACGCGACATGGTCCATTCATATGCTTCATTTCCAGATTCTGCTCCTCCGTTATTTTTCATGTGCATCCATCCTTGGGTTATACAATTTGCATAATTACTATTTTTTGTAGCATGACAACTATCCTGTCTTGCTTGGTAATAATAATCATGTAAATATATTAATCCTATATTGGCTTCTTGTTCCATTTGAATCCATCTTTGATTTGTTACTTCTGCTTTATTATTTGAACTATGTCCATAGTATTTTGTTTCTTTTTGACCAGTTTCCACTTTATATATATCTTCTACTCCTAGAGTTCCTACAAAATCATAATGCATATCCCCATACCACCATTTTTGTGATTCTATTTTCCCTTTTATTGTACTGTCTAATGTTCCATAAAATGTTGTATTTAGTGTGCTATATATTTCACTATTTGGCCATTCCGGGCAACCGTTACTTCCACATCCACTATCATTATAATTTGTATTCCATGCATATGTACTTGTTCCATTGTTTGTGAATTTTGTTTGTTTTATGACTTTTATATTTCCTTCAGGGGTTATTCCTATGATTCTGTACATTTCATCACTTTTATCTGTACAACTTCCTTGTCCTACTTCTTTTAAACATATATAGTTATTTACATTTGTTCCTTGGTAACGATACATTCCTCCGACTGGATCATCACTTAAACCTTCATCACTATCTCTTGAATCTATTAATTCTTTCGTAGTCATTCCTTTTATATCAAAATATAAATAACAATAAGATGTCTTATTACTTGTTACTGTTATACTATTTGTGTTTGTATCAAATGTTATATCATCTATTTTATTTCCATCTATATCTTCACATCTACTTTTATCAGTATTTAATTTATATCCTTCTGGAAATAAATTTTCATTTCCTTCTTGACCTTTATATTCTACATAATTATCCCCTTGTTTTATATACATTGCAAACTGTTTTCTCTTAACTTCTGTTTTTTCTTCTGGTAATTCCTTTGGTTTATTTTCATATGTTCTATATGTCATATACATTGACATTATTAATATTACTGAAAGTGCTAACACTATTATCTTTTTCTTCTCCATTATATAATTCACCTTTTCTTTTTTTGTTAATAACTTACTCATATTTATTAACTCATCTATTCTATATGGTTATTATATAATACCCCCCCCCGGAGTCAAGTTTTAAATTTTATTTTGTTGTTAACTTTTATAAATTGTACTTTATTTTACACAAATTAAAAGACATTATCCTTATCATTAAAGAATAACGTCTAACTAAATATTTTAGGTGGCGTGAAATATCACACTTCCTATATATTTTAGTATACTCTGTTTTTACATATATTTCAATCTTGTTTTATTTTATTTTTAAATTTAAACTTTTAATTTTTTCTTTAACTTCATTAACCATATCTTCATCAGGTAACATTACATATAATTTATGATTTTTATATGTATATGTATATTCATAAGCATTTGTACCTTCTAAAGTAATACTTTCTATTTGCCAATCTCTAGGACTTTGAATTTCTTTTTTAATAAATCCTAACATAGCACTTTGATTCATATTAGTAACAAACGCTCCCTTTAAAGAATTAATTAATTTATTATAATTTTTTATTATATCAGGACTCATGGCTTTATTTAATAAAGCCTCTAAAACTTTTATTTGATTTTTACCTCTTCCTATATCTCCCCCAGTAACATGTTTTCTATCTCTTACAAATGATAAAGCTTTCTCTCCATTTAAAGTAATTTCCCCTTTTCTAAAAGTAATATTTTCATTAGTAGTAAATGTTTCATCATTGTAAACAGTTATTCCTTCTAAAGCATCAACTATATCAATAACAGATGTAAAATTAACTTTAACATAATAATTAATATTGACATCTAATAAATTTTCTATAGCATAGACTGATGAGTCTATGCCATACATGCCAGCATGGGTTAATTTATCTTTATATTTACTTTTATTAATATTTACATAATAATCTCTTGGAATCCAAGTAATTAATATTTTTTCATCTTTAGGGTTAACTGTTACTAAAATATTAACATCACTTCTACTACTTGAATTAATTTTTCCATAAGTATCTATACCACTTATAAATAGATTAAAAGTATCTTTATTTATATTTACTGCATCTTTTAAACTTTTTATATCATTTTTAATTTCTATTTTATATATTACTTTTAATCCTTCAAATTTTTCATAATCATTTTCTTCTAAAAGAGATAGTTCACTATCTTCTAAAATAATACTTTCTATCTTTTTATTATATAAAGCAGTTACTAAAGTATTACTATCTTCATATTTATTATAATTAAGTTTAACTTTTTTAGATAATTTATCTTTAGCTTTATCTAAAGAATCATCAGTAACTGTTTCACTTATACCAATATTTTTATTATCTAAATCAGTAATATCATTATAAGAACTTTCTTTTAAAACTAATACATTATAAGTTTTTATTGTAAAATCTCCATTAGTAGCATCAATTAAAAAACCTAAAGTATTAAATAAATAGATTAATATATATGCCATTATAAAAATAATTATGGTACTAAAAAAATATCCAATTAATCTAAAACCTTTCTTTCTACTAAAATTACATTTTATAATTAAAAAAGTAATTCCTAAAGTAATTACTAACGCTAAAATAGTAAATAAAATAGGTATAATATTTAAATAAAACATTATAGAAAAAAATACTAAAATTACTAATAATAACAAAATAGTAAAAACTTTACTCGTTTTTCTTTTTCTTCTTCTTGATTTTCTTAACTCTTGCATAATTTCTCCTTAAAATTATTATATCATTTATAATTTACTTAGCTGATTATTTAAACATTTTTAGAAAAAACTTAACACTTTTTTGACTAAAAAAAGGACAAAATGTCCTTAAATAATTCTTTTCCCTGATAAAGTAAGATTAAAATTTCTTTTAAAGTAATCCCATAGTCCTGCTTTAGAAACATTATTTTTTACTGTTAAATCTACAGTAGTAATTATATTACCTTCATTATCTATAATTTCTGCTTTACCAACACTGTCACCTTTTTTAACTGGCGCTACTATTTTATCAACTTTAACATTAATTGTATATTTTTTATTTTTATCATTAATATTAAGAAGTTCTGTTGCATCATTCATTAAAATGATCTTAACACTTTCATTTTTACCTTTTTCCACTCTAACTTCATCAATTATTTTATTTTTTTCATAAATAGTAGATAATTTATAAGTATTAAAACCATAATTTAGTAATTTTACTGTATCACTAGTTCTATTATCGGGTGTATCTACACCCATAACTACTCCCACTAAACGCATATTATTTTTTTTAGCAGTTGAAGTTAAACAATATCCTGCTGTAGATGTAAACCCTGTTTTAAGTCCATCTACATCTTCATAAAAACGTACAAGTTTATTTGTATTTACAAGCCAAGTACTTGAACCATCTGGTCTTTTTAGATAATCTTCATATATACTTGTAAATTTTAAAATATCAGGATAATTTTGAACTAAATATGTTCCCATTAAAGCCATATCTCTAGCACTACTATAATGTCCTTCTGCATCAAGTCCATGAGGATTTACAAAATTTGTATGCGTACAACCAATTTCTTTACATTTATTATTCATCATTTCTACAAATTTTTCTACTGTTCCACCAACTTTTTCTGCCATTGCTACTACGGCATCATTAGCACTAGAAACTGCAATTGCTTTTAATAATTCTTTAACTTTATAAGTATCACCTGTATTTAAAAATACTTGACTTCCTCCCATACCACTTGCATTTTCACTGATTAAAACATTATCTTCCATTGTTAAATTACCATTATTAACTGCATCCATTATTAAAATCATACTCATAATTTTAGTCATACTAGCGGGTGGTCTTTCAATATCAGCATCTTTTTCATATAAAACTTTACCTGTTGATGCTTCTAATAAAATAGCACTTTCACTGTATTCAACAACTTCTGCTGCTTTAACACAAGTTAAAGATAAAAAGAAAAAACTAAATAATAATATTATCTTTTTCGTTATAAACACCTCTACTAATAAGTATGCAAACATCAAAAATAATATTTATTTAGTTTATTTTTTGTAGGGAATAATTTCCTCATCTTTGACTAGAAAAGCTTCTTCTGCTAATTCTAACATAGGTATATCACTTAAAGAATCAGAATAAGCTTTCCTTACCAGTTCTTTAGGAAATATTTTTTTAAATCTAATAACTTTTTCATTACCTTTACAATTTTTTCCAATAATTTTTCCTTTTTTTATATCATACTTAGTAGCAATAACATTTTTAATACCTAATTTTTTACAAAAAGGTTCAATTAAAAAATCAAAAGAGGCAGAAATTACTGTATCATTTTCTTTTTTTCCTTCTAAATAAAATTTTTTTATATTTTTCATATTTAAAAGAATAAAATTATTAATATAATTATCTAAATCATCTATATCTTTAACAAAAGAAAATAGTTCACTTTTAATAAATCCTAAATCACTTTTTTTAAATGGGTATTTAAAAGATTCTTTCAAAGTTTTAGGTAAACATTTAATAACTAATAAAGGATGTTTTTTAAAAGAATATTTAATAAATTTAACAGAAGAATCTCCCCTAAAAATAGTATTATCAAAATCATATATATTCATTAATATTCCTCTAATCTAAAATTTCTAATTTCTTCTAAGTCAATTCCCTCATTAATAATATATTCTTTATGTTCTTTTAATTTTTTACGCATTAAATTTTTAGTCATTCTTACTTCTTCAGTTTCTTCTACATATTTTAAAGCATCTAAAACTAAATTAAATCTATCAATCTTATTTTGAACCCTCATATCAAACGGTGTTGTAATTGTTCCTTCTTCTAAATAACCATGAACATGAAAATTTCTATTTTCTCTATCATATACTAACTCATGTATTAAATTTGGATAACCATGAAAAGCAAATATAACATGAGTATCTTTAGTAAATATTTTATTAAATTCTGAATTAGTTAAACCATGAGGATGTTTATCATGATTTTGTAGACGCATTAAATCAATTACATTTATTACTCTTGTTTTAATCTTAGGACAATATTCTTTTAATATTTTAGAAGCTGCAATTACTTCCAATGTTGGAGTATCCCCACAACTAGCTAAAATAATATCAGGATTTTTTGGTTTATTAGAGGCCCAATCTAACACTCTCAATCCTTTTTGACAAATAACTTTTGCTTCATCCATTGGATACCATTGTAAACTTTCATGTTTACTAGCAACAATAACATTGATATAATTTTTAGTTCCAATTACATGATTAAAAGTTGAAAGTAATGTATTAGTATCTACTGGAAAATACATTCTAACTATATCGGCTTTTTTAGTTGCTAAATGATTTAAAAAACCTGGATCTTGATGAGTATAACCATTGTGATCTTGTTGCCAAATATGACTTGTCAAAATATAGTTTAAAGAAGCAATCGGGCTACGCCAAGGAATTTCTTTTGTTACTTTTAACCATTTAGCATGTTGACTAGCCATTGAATCAATTATTCTAATAAACGCTTCATAACTATGAAATATTCCATGTCTTCCTGTTAAAAGATAACCTTCAAGCATTCCTTCACACATATGTTCAGATAAAAAACTATCAAAAACATTTCCAACTGGGGCTAAAAATTCATCATTATCTTTAATTTCAGCATTAAATTTTCTTTTAGTAGTTTCAAAAACTTTATTTAACCGATTAGATAAAGCTTCATCCGGACCAAATATTTTAAAATTATTTTTATTTAATTTTATAATATCTTTAATAAAACTCCCTAAAACTCTCATATCTTCAGATACTGTAACTCCTCTTATAACATCTATTTTATAATTGGTAAAATCTGGTAATTTAATATTTTTTAAAAGTAATCCTCCATTAGCGTGTAAATTAGCACTCATTCTTTTATTTCCTTTAGGACATAAATCTAAAATTTCTTTTTTAATTTTTCCTTTTTCATCAATCAATTCTTCAACATGATAACTTTTAAACCAATCTTCTAAAATACTTAAATCATTTAAAATATTTTGGAAAGTAACAGGTATTTGATGGGCTCTAAAAGAGCCTTCCATTTCATTTTTTTCAATAATTTTTGGACATGTCCATCCTTTTTTAGACATCAAAATTATCATAGGATACTTTTCTCTTATAAACTTTTTATTTTTTTTAGCATTACTTTTTATTTTATTTATTTTCTTTATAACTTCTTCTAAAGCAGAGGCCATTTTTTCATGATAATATTCTTCATCTATAGTGTTAACTATTATTGGATCCCAACCACAACCTTTAAAAAAATCTATTCTTTCTTCATCAGTAATTCTTGCAAATATAGTTGGACTAGCTATTTTATAACCATTTAAATGCAATATTGGTAATACAATCCCATCTTTTTGAGGATTAATAAATTTATTACCATGCCAACTAGTAGCAAGTGGGCCTGTTTCGGCCTCACCATCACCAATTACACATGTAGCAATTAAATCAGGATTATCTAAAACTGCTCCAAATGCATGAGATAAACTATAACCTAACTCCCCACCTTCATTAATTGAACCAGGAACTTCTGGAGCTACATGACTAGATGTTCCTCCGGGAAAAGAAAAGTTTTTAAATAATTTTTTTAATCCTTCTTCATTTTTAGTTATTTCTGGATAAACTTCACTATAAACACCTTCAATATAACTATTAGCAATCATCGCTTGTCCACTATGACCTGGACCAGAAATATAAATCATATTTAAATTATACTTTTTAATAATTCTATTTAAATGAGTATATATAAAATTTTGACCTGGAGCACTACCCCAATGACCAACTAATTTCTTTTTTATATCACTTTCTTTTAAATTTCTTTTTAAAAGAGGATTATCTTTTAAATAAAGCAT
Source organism: uncultured Bacilli bacterium (assembly GCA_947589495.1). Taxonomy (GTDB): domain Bacteria; phylum Bacillota_I; class Bacilli_A; order RF39; family UBA660; genus SIG200. The sequence goes on from CANQAK010000001.1 coordinate 9,816, forward strand.
TCCTAAAGATAAATAATTTGCTAAACGAAAATATTTATCTAATAGTTCTACTTCTTTTTTAGTTAGTACACTCATATTTTCACCCTACCTTATTTTATTATAAATTAAAATTATCAATTGTACAATTTTTTTATAAAAAAAATATAAATTATCCATTTATATTTCTAAACTAACTTATTCATTAATTTAATTATTTCATCAACATCTTTATCTTCATACATAAAATTATTTTTTATATAGTCTGCTAAAATATTTTGACCTACTGTTTTTAATGAATTAGTAAGGGCACTAAGTTGAATTAATACTTCTTCATAACTTCTTTTATCTTGAATCATTTTTGATAAACCATTAATTTGCCCTATAATAATATTAAATCTTTTTATAAAATATTTTTGTGTTTCTTCATCTACTATATAATTTTGTGTCTTTTTCATAATATCTCCTTTGTTTTAACTATAAATATTATAACATAAATAAACAAATATGTTCAATAAATAGAAATTTTTTTAAAATTTGGTAAAATTTGCCAAATTAAAAACCATAACTAAGTATGGTTTCCATTTACACTTTTAACAAACACAATCTACATAAGTATCTGATAAACATCTTATTGCACAAAGGCAACTACAATCCATAGTAAAGAATGAGTTAGTAGTCATGTATGGATACAATGAAGTTGTATCTGTATTTTCTGCAAGTACTCTAAATGTACAACAATTTCCTTCAATTTTTTCAACTCTAAATACTGTTGAACATGTTCCACCGATTGGTTGTGAACTACAGTTTGTTGTAACATCTTTACTAATTGGCATACTCCATGGAGTTCCATTACCACCACAAGTATAAAGCATTACTGGTCTTGTATTACATACTAAGCAATTAGAACCTCCACCAAGCATTGGTCTATCACAAGTATCTAAACAATTATCTGGACAAGCATTTTCTTGTAATACTAAAATGATACTTAAGATTTCATTGATACAATTTCCAGAATTATTTGAATTTGAATTATTATTATTCATCTTTTCACCCTTTCATGTATTCTCATTATTAATTTATGATTAATTTCTAAAATAGTGAGTAAACATTATGAAAATATTTTCATCAAAACATTTAATTTTAATATAGAATAAAGATGAATAATCAAAATTTCCTTTTAAAAACTATGTTTATATAGTATACTTATATTGGGTGATTTATTTGAATACATTTATTCAATATTTAATAATTGCTGTTATTATAATTATTATTTTAGCAGTAGCATTAAAATTAACAAGAAAAGACTTTGCAATAAAAGAAAATAAGTTAATCGGTTATTTAGGTGGAAAAGATAATATAATTAATGCTGAATGTAATATGAGTAGATTTAAAGTTATTTTAAGAGATGTTTCTTTAGCAGATAAAGATGCCATTCAAAAATTGGGTGCTAAAGGTATAGTAGAAATTGATAATCAATTAAAAATAATTTTTGATTCTAATGCTAAGCAATTAAAAAAATATATTGACGAAATCGTTTAATATATTTTTTTTATTCGATAATTTTTAATAATTCATGATAATCTAAAATTCTTAAAGAACTACCTTCTAAAATAACTTTAAAATTTGTTTTAGTACTTACATAATCACAATTTGGTTCATCAGTTATAAGTCCAATATATTCTTCATTTTTACAATAGTAATTAACACTGTTAAAATAAACATAATTATCATCATAACTACTTATTTCAACATTACTACCTATATAATCTTTATTAATATTTTGAACATAATTTTCAATATAATATTCATCATTATATTTAATTATTTTTTTATCTTTCATGTAATCTTCAGTTATATCTTTACTAAAAATATTAAATAAATTATCCATATTTAATATTTTTTTATAAGTACTATAATCTTTTATTGAATAATATTTTATTGAGTCATTTTTATTTTTCTCAAAACTTAAATTGTTATTATTTAATATATTTAAACCATCAAAAAATAATTTAGTTCCATCATCTAAAATATTGGCATATGTATATTTTTCAAAAATATACTCTAACTTTCTATTAACATTTTCTCTTTTTCTAAATTTATAACTATTAAAAATAAGAACGCTTATAATTAATAAAATTAATACAATAAATAATATTACTACTCTTATATCTTCTTTTTTCATACAATCACTATTAACATAATAACAAAAAAATTTTTATAAAACAATTATATTTTCTCAATATCTACTATATCCATAATTTTTATTAACTCACCATTCATAGTAATTAAATCCGTATTAGTTTTACCCACAATTACTTTTTCGACAATTTTGTTTGGTAAAGTTATTCTAACTTTACTCTTATAAACATGAGATGGTGATGAAAATATCATATTAATTTTTCTAGCTATATTTTGAGGCTCAGAATTTTGGGGAATTCCTCGGTCACTACCATAATATATTTCTTGCGTATTATTTATTTCATGATCAATCTTATTTGCAAAAACTTTTGGTAAATCTTTCATAATTTTTCCCTCCACATTAATATTTTATGATAAATAACTAAATATTGAACCATACTAGTAATATGAAAACATTTAAAAAATATAATTTAATTATTTTAATACCTTTACTTATTTTAAATATAATAAGTCTTTTTAACATGGTAAATGCTAAATTAATTAGTGATGTCTATACTAATGCTTTCTTTAAACAATTAATTTGGTTTGGTATTGGATATTTATTAATTATTATTTTACAAAAATTAAGAATTAAAAAAATATTTAAATATTCTAAATACTTATATTTTATTTCCTGTTTTCTTCTTTTATTAGTTCTTTTTATTGGTAAAGATACGAATGGAGCAAAATGTTGGTTAAATATTTTTGGTTTTACTTTTCAACCTAGTGAAATTATGAAATTATCTCTTGCTCTTTATTTAGTTAGTTTAACACAAAATATAAAATTAAATTCTTTTAAAGATGAAGTAAAAATACTTTTTAAATTATTAATTATTACTATAATACCTTCTATATTAGTTTTTTTAGAACCTGATACGGGAGCTATATTAAACTTCTTAATTATTTTGTTAATTGTTATTATTTCTTTAAAATTAAATAAATGGTGGTATATAATCGTATTTAGTATTTTTACTCTTTTAATTACTACATTTTTTGCTCTTTACTTTTTTAATCCTGATTATCTTATAAAATTAATTGGAACATCTTTCTTTTATAGAATGGATAGATTAATAAATTTTGCAAATGGAAATAGTTATCAATTAGAAAATGCTTTAATTACAATTGGAAGTGCTTCTTTTTATGGAGTTGGTTTTAATAAAATACTTCTTTATATTCCGGAAGCACCTACTGATTTTTTCTTCTCTTTTTCTATCGGTAATTTTGGCCTTTTAAGTGGAATTATAATTATTACTTCTTTTTTAATATTTGATATATTATTAATATACAAAACAAGTAAATTAAAAAGAAAAGAAGAAAAAATCTTCTCATACAGTTATATTGCTATTTTACTTTTTCATGAAATATATAATATAGCAATGAATTTAGGATTACTCCCTATTATGGGTATTCCTCTTCCCTTTTTATCATATGGTGGAACTAATACATTAATTAATTTTCTATTCCTTGGTATCATTATGAATTTCTTAATTAAAATATAAAAAAAATGGCTTATACAAATGAAGCCATTTTAATTTTATTTATAATTAAATATATGTCATTATTGTAAATAATACTAATAATATTACTAACATTGCAACAATGAAAATCCAAATATATTTAATCCAAGTCTTAAGGTCAATTTTTAAATAAGATAAACCAATTAATAGTATTGCACTAGTTGGAATGAATAATCCAACAAATCCATACATTGTTGTAAAGATAGTATGTATTACTTCTAAATTAGCAGCGTATGTATTTGTGAAGTATGTAGCAACTACATATCCAGTAAATCCAAAATCTACATGGAAAATATTAGATACTAATGCATCAAAACTTACTAAGAATGGATTAAACTTATCAATACCACTAAATATTGTATTAGTAATTGTTGGAATGAATGGACTCATATAAGCTGCTACCATAACTAAATATGTTCCTACAAAAAGTAAGATTGGTAAGCTCATTTTTTTCATTCCTTCGCCATAAGCAGATATAAAATCATTTAATTTAACTCTACTTACAATAGCTACTAAGATGCTCATAACTATTAATAAAATTGAACCATGGAATAAATTCCAAGCTCCAAATGGGGCATCTTTAGCTAGAGTTCCAAGAATAACTTTAAATACTTGGAAATCACCAATTTTTAAGTCAAGTAACCATGTATGGAAACTACTAAATGCTGTAATACCAAAGTTAGTTTCCCATGCTACATAACCTAATACCATTAATATAAAAGTAATTGCAAAAAGTACAACAATTGGCCATGATTTTGCCTTTTTATCTACTTCTTCTACTTTAAATAAATCTGCATCTTTTTCATTTACATTTTTATCTTTTAAAACTTTTTTAACATGATAAACTGTAAAGAAATTAAATAAAACATATGCTACTACTAAAATTAGTAAACGATAAAGTATTGCTGTAGTAACAGTAGCATTAACATAATTATTAAACCAATATAGTCCTTCTCCACCGTAAGTTACACCAAGTGTACCAATTAATATAGAACCAAATGTAATACAGAATGCTGTAATTTTATCTAATTTCATAGATAAAGCAACTGAAATTATAAATGGAACAAATATTAATGCTATAAAGCTTTGTGAGAACACTGAAGCCATTACAGTAAATAATAATGAACTAATTAATGCAAATATTATTTCCTTTCCTTTAAATTTTTCTGCTACAGTATTAACTAATTTTTTATAGCCTTTGCATTTACTTAATACTGCATAGAAAGCTCCTAATGCTAGTAAGAATATAATTTTATCACCAGCAAAATTAATGGCATAATAAATTAAATTTGGAATGTCTGTAAGACCTTGTTGATTCATGCCATAATCATAATATTCAGCACCATTGTAATAACCATATGAGAAAATCCAAGTTAAAGCAATAGATAAAATAACAAATAAACTAATCCATTTTACTAAATCATGCTTTTCAGATTTTCTTATAATCATGATACCAGCAATAAGTGCTAATACTAATACAACTATAAGACCAATAATTTGAGTTATTGTCATTTTCCTTACCTCCTAGTGAAATTATATCACTAGTAAAAATAAAAATAAAGCTTTTTTCACATTTAAAACCATTAAAAAATAGTTTGATTTTGCCAAACTATTTATTTTTAGTTTCACCTACTGGTTTCATTGTTGGAAATAAAATAACATCTCTTATTGATTCACTTTCCGTAAATAACATTACAAGTCTATCTATTCCATATCCAATACCACCTGCTGGAGGCATTCCATATTCAAGGGCTTCAACAAAGTCCATATCTATATCATTTGCTTCATCATTACCTAAATCTTTTTCTTTTAATTGACTTTCAAATCTTTCTAATTGATCAATTGGATCATTTAATTCGGTATAAGCATTTGCAAATTCTTTTCCGCCGATAAATAATTCAAAACGATCTACGAATCTTGGATCTTTAGGATTTTTCTTAGTAAGTGGTGATATTTCAATTGGATGTCCATATAAAAATGTTGGTTCAATTAATGTTTCTTCAACATATTTTTCAAAAAATAAATTAATAATATGTCCCACATTTTTTTGATGTTCTTCAACAGTAATATCATGTTCACTAGCTAACTTTAAAGCATCTTCAACACTCATTTCTTTACTAAAATCTATTCCTGTTTTTTCTTTTATGGCATCAACCATACTTATTCTTCTCCATGGCCCTTCTAAATTAATGGTATTACCACACCAATTAAAAGTCATTTTACCAAAAACATCTTTAGCAATTTTTTGATACATTGATTCAGTTAATTCCATCATACCTTCTAAATCAGAATATGCTAAATATGCTTCCATTAAAGTAAATTCAGGATTATGTTTAGGATCCATTCCTTCGTTTCTAAATGTTCTACCTATTTCATATACTCTTTCCATTCCTCCAACTAAAAGTCTTTTTAATGGAAGTTCTAGTGCTATTCTCAAGTACATATCTAAATCTTGAGCATTATGATGAGTAATAAAAGGTCTTGCAGCAGCACCAGTTAAAAGTGTTGATAATATTGGCGTTTCTACTTCTAAAAATCCTCTTTCATCCATAAAATTTTGAATACATCTAATAATTTTTGGTCTAATAAAAGCAATTTTTTTAGAATTTTCATTCATAATTAAATCAACATAACGTCTTCTATAACGTTCTTCTATATCTGTTAAACCATGAAATTTTTCTGGAAGTGGTCTTAATGCTTTAACTAAATGAGTATATTTAGTAGCATGAATTGTTAAAGCTCCTGTATTAGTTTTACAAACAAAACCATTAATACCAATTATATCTCCTAAATCACAAGCTTTATATAATTCATATTCACTTTCACCAACATCATTAATACTTATATATATTTGCATATTGCCAAATCTATCTTGTATATCCATAAATCCAGCTTTACCACTACGTCGTTTACTCATTATTCTTCCTGCAATAACTACTTCTTTATGTAAAGATTCTAAATCTTCTTTAGTCATATTTTCATAATTATCTTTAATTTCCTTTGAATTACTTGTTACATCAAATTTAGAACCAAAAGGATCTATACCTAAATTTCTTAAATTTTCTGCTTTTTCTCTTCTTACTAATTCTTGATCTGTAAAATTTCGTGTAATAGCCATAAAAATCACCTGCAAAAATTATACCACAAAAAAAAAGCCTTTCATAGAAAAAGCTTTTAAAATTAATTAAATTTTATACATTTTGGCCTTATTTCTAGTAGCTAAATAAGCTCCAACAGCAACAACTGCTATAACTCCTAATGCAATATAAGGTAATGTTGCACCAGTTTGTTTATTATCTGCAGCTTGATCTGGAATTGTTGCAGGTTTAATTGTTGCAGTTTCATTATTTAATGCAACACCAATTTCACATTCTGTTGAACCACTTGCTTTGTATGTGAAAGAAAATAAATCACCTTCACCAACAACACCAAAAGAAGTTAATTGTACAGTCCAAACTCCACTGTTTTCATTTTGTGATTGAACTGTCCATTCAGATTCAGAAGCACTAAAAATACTAGAAATTTCTGCTCCACCACGTTCAGTTAAAGTTACAGTTAAATTATCTACGGCCTCTGTACCTGTAATTGTATAGGCTACAGTACAAGTTATATTTCCATTTTCATCTTGATTACTACAATTTGGAACAATTCCTGTTGCGGCTTTCGCACTAAGCGGTAAAAATGCTATTAAAGACATTACCATTAAACCAAATAATTTTTTCACTTTTATCCTCTCCTACTCTCTATTATGTCAACATTATATCATAAAAATACAAAAATCTACATTTTTTTGAAAAAAAATTATTAAAAAATGTCAAATTGTGTTATTATATATAATAAGGAGAATAAAATATGATAAAGATTCTTTTTCAAATAAAAGATAACAGATTATATATTCAAAAAAGAAAAAGACTTAATGCTGATCAAAAAAGTCTTATTAATACTAATGTTATTAGTGAAAATGAATTAGTATTTAGTGATGAATACATAAAACAAAATGTTAAAATAATCCATAATTTTGTTAAAGAATTAATTAATAATTATAATATTGATACTCTAATAATTAAAGAATTAGAAATAGCTCCTTTAATTTTACATGTGTCAAGTAATATAACTAATTTAAAAAATTTATATCTTTTAGAAGAATCAATTATCAACTATAAAGTATGTGAAAAAATAATTAAAACTAATTCTATTAAATATGTTTCTTTATATAATATTCCAACATTTTTATTAGAAATGTTAGATAGAGAAAAAATTATTGTAGAATCAAGAAGTGAAATATTATTTTTAAGTAATTTTATGAAAGATAATAATTTAGATAATTTTTCTTCTCTATATTATAAAACTACTATTTATATTAATCTTCCCTTTTCTAAAGAAGATGAAGAAGATTTTCTATCTTTTATTAATATTAATAAATACTTAAAAAATATTTATGTTAATAAATTAAATAAAAATGATATTGAAAATATTTTAGAAATACTTTATAAATTAAAACTTAAAAATATTAAAATTTATATAGAAGAAAATATTAATGATGTTGAATTAATTGAATATTTAAAAAAGATTAACAAAAGAAATGCTAAAATAAATGGAATTCATTTTAAAATTGATTATAGTAAAGAATATTTAGAAGATAATTTAATGAATCAAATTCATATTAATACTATTAAAGCTTGTATTTTTATTTCTCTTTTCTTAGTAAGTTCTTTAGTACTCTATGTTTTTTCATCAAATTATATGTCAATGCAAAAAGTTGAAGATATACAAGATGATATAAATAATGCAATTGCTGAAAATAAAAATGAAGAAAATGAAGAAACACAAGAAGAAATTATAGAAGAGCCTCCAGTAGAAGTACCAACAGAAGAAGTAAAAGAAGAAAAGGTTGAACCTAAAATGGTTGAAGACTATGCTGCTCTTTTAGAAATTAATAAAGATACTGTTGGTTGGTTAAAAGTAAATAATACAAATGTTGATTATCCAGTAGTTCAAGCTAGTGATAATGATTATTATTTATCAAGAAATTATAAAGGTCAAAAAGACAACAGTGGTTGGATTTTTCTGGATTATCGTGCTGATGCTGTTAATTTAAGTCAAAATAATATTATTTTTGGACATAATATGTATTACAGTGGTGTTATGTTTGGAACTCTTTATAAAACTAAATATTCTAATTGGTATACTAATCCTGAAAATCAAATTATAGAATTTAATACTATGTATCAAAAACTAAGATGGCAAATTTTTTCTATTTATGTTGTTCCTAATACAAATGATTATTTAATTGCTAATTTTAGTTCTGATGAAAAATTCCAAGAATTTCTAAATTTAATTACTGAACGTAGTATTTATGGATTTAATACTCCTGTATTTACTACTGATAAAATACTAACATTATCAACTTGTTCTAATAATGGTAAAAATAGATTAGTTATACATGCTGTTTTATTAAGCGATTAAATATCGCTTTTTTCAATGTATTTTTCCATTTCTTCTAAATTAAGTTGTAATCTTAAATTATTTTGATCTTTTTCTAAAGCTAGTTTAACATTTTCTACTGCTTCATCATAATAACCTAAATTAAAAGAACAAATACTTAATAAATCATATATAAAACTATTCCAAGCAAATACTTCATTAATATATGTTTTACTTTTAACTTTTATTTTTAAAGCTAATTTTAAATACTTATAAGCTTCAAAATAATTTTCTTCTTCATAATAAAGATAAGCAAGTTCTATGTAAGCTTCTCTTAAATATGGTGCCTCTTGAATGGCTTTTAAATACCAATTTTTAGCTTCTTCTTTCTCATTTTTAGCACTATAACTTCTAGCAATATAACGCATAGAGGCAGCTCTTTCATCTTTCCAAGTAGCACTTTTTAAATCAAGATGTTTTTTTAATGTTTCAATACATTTATCCCATTGACAATAATACATATATTCTCTACCTAAATAATGCATATTTCTATCATCTTCTGGACATTCTTTAACACTTAATTCTAAAAGGGGTAAATAACTTTTTCGAGATTTTGTAATATCAGGATAATGCTCTAATAAAATATTTTTACATAATACTTCTTTTTCTAAACATTTGGGAGTTAAAACTTCATGTACGGGATGAGTCCAAGTATATGCTTTATTTTTATGAATTTTATTAATATAAAAAGTAGTTGCAGGATTACCATACTCATCAAAAGACCAATTATATTCATATCTTAATCTTGTTACATCATCATTCCAAGTTTTAACTACTTCATCTTTCCATCCTTTTTTAAATATTTCATCTAAATCAGTACATACACATATTTCATAATCATCGGGAACTAAATTTAAAGATTCATTTCTTGCAACATCAAAACGCCATGGTTTAATTTCTTTTTCATGTACTTCAACTCCTCTTTTTTTTAATTTTTCAACTGTTTTATCTGTTGAACCTGTATCTAAAACAATAATTTTATCAGCTTCTTGCATAGAATCTACCCATCTATCCACAAACTTCTCTTCATTTTTACTAATTGCATAAACACACACTTTATAATTTTTCAAAATATCACCTAAAATATTTTATGCTAATTAAAAAAAATGGTATCAAAATAAAAAAGCCAAAATGGCCTTTTTATTAAGCAACTTGTACTACTGTAAGTCTTGCATCATTAACTGTTAATGTTGCAGTATTGTTTTCTGTAGTAATTGCTAAATCTAAAGTTGCTCCAGCAGGTAATTCTGCAAATACTGTTCCATTGTAATTTGTAGCAGCAGCATTAGTTACGTTTCCACTTGTCGCAGTTGTATCTATATTTTGATTATTGCTTCTTACAGCAAAGGTAATATCTGCCGTTTCTGTTGTTGTAACATCACTATTATAACTTATTTGATAAGTTCCTTCTTCATCTACAGTTAAACTATTTGTAGAATAATTAACATTTTGAGCTGGTAAAGTTTCTCCTAATTGAATTTGATATGGACTAGAATCTTGTGTTAAATTAATACTTTGAGATCCTGTATTATAAAGTCCACCAAAAGCGGTAAATCCAACTGGTCCTGTTGGCCCTTCAATTCCTTGAGCTCCTGTTGCTCCAGTTGCCCCAGTTGGTCCTGTTGGACCCGTTGGCCCTGTAGGTCCTGTTAATCCAGTAGGACCTATTGGTCCAGTTGGACCTTGTGGAATAGTTAAATTTAAAATAAAATTAGGTGCTACTCCTGTAATACTTGCGGCAGCTTGACTGCCTGGAGCACCTGTAGTTACTGTACCAATTGTTAATGTCATATTTCCTGGAACAACATTACTTTGAGCTAAGCAACAACAAGGTGATGGTCTATAATTTTTATTAAAATTTTGAATTATACATCTAGCTCTTTCAACGTTATTCATTTTTCCCTCCCATTAGTAACATATGAGATAAGAAACTTATTGAAAAGTTCAAATAACTAGTTCTCTCAAAAAAGTGTTATAAAGATTTTAATTTTTTATAACATTCATCAAAAATATTTAAAAATTTATCAATTTCTTCTTTACTTGTTAAATAAGATAAACTAATTCTAATGCTACTTTGAGCTCTTTTTTTATCTTTAGTTAACTCATAGACACTTTCACTTAAACTATCATGAATACTACAAGCTGTTTTAGTAGAAACATAAACATCATATTCTTCTAAAGCATGCATAAATGTTTCTGATTTTATACCTAAAATACTTATATTTAAAATATGAGGAATACATTTATCATTACTATTTATATAAACATCTTCATAATTACTTAATTTACTTTTTAAATATTTATTTAACTCTAAAACATAATTAAATTTTTCATCTAAATTAATATATGCAAGTCTTAATGCTTTTGATATAGAAACAATTAAAGGATGAGCAGGTGTTCCACTTCTATAAATAGTTGTTGATTTACCTCCATGAATTAAAGGCTCTAATTGAATTTTTTCTTTTTTAATTAAACAACTTATGCCTTTAATTCCATAAATTTTATGTGCTGAAAAAGTCCCTAAATCAATATTATCTAAATTTACATTTATTTTACCTATACTTTGAGTTAAATCAACATGAAATATACATTTTGGATATTCTTTTAAAAATTGTCCTATTTCTTCAATAGGTTGTTTTATTCCTATTTCACTATTAACATGATTTATAGTTACTAATATAGTGTCACTACGCATAAGACTTTTTAAACTATCTAAATTAATTACTCCATTTTCATCTGTTTCAACATACGATACTTCAAATCCTAAATCTTTTAAAAAATCTAATGCTCCATATGTTGCTGAATGTTCAAACTTACTTGTAATAATATGTTTACCTCTTTGTTGATATTTAAAAGCAACTCCTTTAATTGCTAAATTAATTGATTCACTAGAACTACTTGTATAAATAATCTCATCATTTTTAACATTTAAAATATGAGCAATCTGTGTGGTTGCACTTTCTATTAATTTAGAGGAATTTACCCCTAATTTATGTAAAGAATTAGCATTACCTATAAATTCTTTATTAGCTACATTAAAACTTTCTAAAACTTCCTCATTAACCGGTGTAGTAGCACTATAATCTAAATAAATCATCTTAAAAATCACCTTCAAAAATTATATCACAGTAATTTAAAAAAGGCACCATTTATTGGGCCTTATTTTTCTAATTTACAAGTATATCCTAATGTATTTTTAAAATAATCCATTAAACTACGATATGTTGCAATATTTTCTTCTCCATATTGGGTTTTTATACTATCGTTATCTAACTTACTAGTTATAGTGATAATATTTGAAGTATCATCAAATGTTGCTTCTCCTGTTACATTATTAATTGTTAAATCACTATTTCCATCATATTCTTGTTTATAACTCATATATTTTGTAGAATCACTAAATGTAAATGTATGAATTTCAAAAGCTAACCCTCCATAAACATTAGTCGCACTATCCGTATCAGAAATAGCAAATTTTTCACTAACTGTCATAGAAGCTCCAATATCACTAACATTTTGATCTTTAGAACTACAAAGTAAGTAACCTTTAATTGGATTTTCAACAATTACTAAATTACCTTTAGCAGTAGCTTTCTTTCCGTTTGAATTAGTAACTTCAATGTCAACCTCATAACTACCTGCTTCTCCATTTATAATGTTATTAACAGATGCTGCATCTACAAATTCATATGTACTACTACTTTCAGAATCTTGAGCAAATTCACTTGCTTCAATATTTTCTCCTTTAGATTTATATACAGTTTTTAATGCTACTGTAACTTCTGTATTATCTATAACTGTAATTGTACCATCTTTATGAACTTCTCCACAAGTTACAGTATATTTATATGTTCCAACTTTAGAAACATCTACTTCTAAAAAATTTGTATCACAATTTGTAATTGCAGTACCAGTAACTGTTGCATAATCACTAGTATTAGCAGATAAAGTATCTCCTAAACTAATTTCTATATCTTTAGTTTCAATAGTAATTTGAGAAGTAACATTATTTAAAATATTAGTATATCTTAATACATAAAATGTACCAAAACCAACACCCGCTAAAACTACTAAAACTATAATTATAAATGGTAGTTTACTTTTCTTTTTTTGAGGTGCTTTTTCTGGTTCTAAATTAATTGGAGGTGTTGTTCCAATTGTTCCTGGATTTTCAAACCCTGGCATAGTATTTGGTTGGGAAGGTGCCGGATTTGGATTATTAAATCCTGCAGATTGAATTGGTTGATTATTAGGGACTGGATTAGAATTAGGTATTATTGTTTGGGGATTAGTAAAAGCTGGACTTGGTTCTACAGAAGCTGGATTTACACCATTATTTTGATTAACAAAGGTATCACTATTTGTACTCATTCCATTATTAATACCATTATTTAAAGATTCAACACCCGGGTTATTCATACCTTGTGGATTTGGATTGGGATTATTTAATACATTTGGTTCAGGATTCACTCCTACATTTCCAACTGGATTAGAATTTGGCATTGAAGGATTAACTCCCCCTAATGTTTCTACTCCTAAAGTTTCTCCACCCATATTTGGATTCATTGGATTTTGATTAGGTATTTGTGTTGGATTTGGTGTAGTACTTCCTAAAACATTTCCATTATTAAAATTATTATTAGTATCATTATTCACATTAATCATGCCCCTTTTACTACTATCTCAATTATATCGTTATTTAAAAAATTTTTCAACCAGTTTTTTAAATTCTTCTCCCCTTGTCTCAAATTTGTCAAATTGATCCCATGAAGCACTTCCTGGTGATAATAATACTGCTTCTCCATCTTGGGCATCTTTTTTTATATATTCCATTGCATTATCTAGTGTATAACACTTAATACATGAAATATTATTTTCTTTAGCAAAATCATAAACTCTATCTGTTACTTCTCCAATTGCATAAATACCACAAACTTTTTTTAATTCACTTTTAATTTCATTAAAATCTTGTTTTCTTTCCATTCCACCAAGAATTAGTCTAGTTGGTTTATCCATAGTTTTAAGAGCAACTAAAGTAGATGTTGGATTAGTAGCTTTTGAATCATTATAAAAATCAATTTTAGTATTACTATCAACAATTTCTATACGATGTTCTACTCCATTAAAATTCTTTAAATAATTTTTTATAATCTCTATATCAAACGCAAAGTTTTTTAATACTAATAACGCTACTAAAATATTTTCATAATTATGTGTACCTTTTATTTTAATATCTTTAAGTTCAATAATTAATTTATTATCAATATAAATTCCTTTTTCATTATAATAATTTTCTTCATTATTAAAGTATATTTTTGTTGATTTAATATCTTGTGTTATTTCTAAACTATCTTTATTTTGTTTATTTATATACGCTAAATCTTCTTTAGTATGATGATTAAATATTTTCTTTTTAACATTTATGTAATTTTCATAATTTCCATGAAAATCTAAATGAGTTGGACATAAATTAGTTAAAACACTTATATTTGTTTTAAATTCATCTAAATTATATAATTGATGATCAGATATTTCTAATAATAATATATCTCCCTTTTTAACATCATTAACAATTTCACTTAAAGGATAACCAATATTTCCTCCTAATTTAACTGGTAAATTATGTAATTTTAATAAATCATTTATTAATGTCGTTGTAGTTGTTTTACCATTTGATCCAGTTACTCCAATAATAAAAACATCATCTTGTAAGTAATGATAAGCTACTTCCATTTCATTAACTATTTTAATATTTAATTCTTGAGCTTTTTTAACACATGGTTGATTAGGTTCTATACCTGGATTTTTAATTAATAAATCAAAACTTTCATCAAGAAGTTCTTCTCCTGTTTCACTTAAAATAAATTTAATACCTAAACTTTCTAACTCATTAATAATTTTTTCATCTTGTTCTTTTTTATCTGTAACAATTATTTCATTTTTACTAGCAAGTAATTTAGAAACATGATAACCACTTTTAGCAAGCCCTAAAACTAATATTTTCTTATCTTCTAACATTTTCCCACTTCTTTCTAACTAATACCTACTCTTTATTTATCCTTTTTATTCCTACCACTCTTTTTAATTATATAACTCAAAGTAAAAAAAACCAAGTGATTTATTTCACTTAAGTTTTTATAAAACAATCGCTATTAAGTTATTACTTCCCTTATTAACAATTTTTGTAACAGTATTAGATAATTTATATCTTGTATTATCTGGCATCATATTAAGTTTAGCTTGAATACCTTCTTGTACAATTACTTCTAAACTTCTACCAAATATTTCACTTTTCCAAATACTTCCTGGATCAGTTTCATAATCTTTCATTAAATAATTTATTAATTCTTTACTTTGAACTTCACTACCTATTATTGGTTCAAATGTTGATTCAACATCTACTTTCATTAAATGAATACTTGACGCTAAAGCTTTTAGTTTAACTCCATATCTTGAACCTTGTTTAACTATTTCTGGTGTTTCTAATTTCATATCTTTAAGAGTTGGATAAACTATACCATACCCCGTTGTTTTAGCTTGTTTCATTGCATTTCTAATAAGTTCAGTTTCTTCTTTACTTTCTTTATAAGTTGCAAATATCTTTAAAAGGCCTGCTTTAGTAGTGGCTGATTCTCCCATTAAAGATTTTAATGTTTCATTATATAATTCATTTGGACTTTCTAATGTTATTGTAATTGTTCCAGAAGCTGCATCTAGTTCACTAATATATGATTTAGATATATAAGGACTATCTTCAAAATGACTAATTATATAATCAACATCTTTAATTTTTTCAACACTTATAACACTTTCTTTAATTTTATCTAAATAATGCATTTTAATTTCATTATTATTAGGTAAAACATGAACCCATTCAGGCATATTAACTAAAATATCCATAACTGGAAATTCATATAATGCCTCTTTTAAAATACTCATGATTTCTTTTTCATTCATTGATTCAACATTAATTGGCATAACTGGTACATCATAAGCATCACTTAAAGATCGTGATAATTCTACTGTGTCTGTATTAGTTGGATGAACTGTATTTAATATAACAATAAAAGGTTTACCAATTTCTTTAAGTTCACTAACTATTTTTTCTTCAGCTTCAATATAATTTTCTCTTTTAATCTCTCCAAAAGAACCATCAGATGTTACTACAATACCAATAGTAGAATGATCTTTAATTACTTTTTGAGTACCTACTTCTGCTGCTTCCACAAAGGGAATAGCATCTGGAAACCATGGAGTTTTAACCATTCTAGGATTTCCATCTTCATCTTCATAACCATTAGAACCTGGAATTACATAACCAACACAATCTACTAATTTAATATTAGTTTCAAACTCTTCCACTTTAATAGTAGCCCCATTAGAAGGTACAAATTTTGGCTCAGTAGTCATAATGGTTTTTCCTTCAGCACTTTGAGGAATTTCATCTAAACATTTCTTTTTATCAAAATCATCAGTAATATTTGGAACTACTAAGTTTTCAATTACCCTTTTAATAAATGTTGATTTTCCTGTACGAACAGCTCCAACTACTCCTAAATATATTTCACCATTTCCACGCTTTGCTATAGAAGATATTATTTTTTCTTTTTCCATAACTTCTCTCCTTTTTCTACTTAATGCTATGTGAAGTATTTAAACTTTATGCAAAAAAAGAACACAATCGCCTATAATTGTGTTCCGTCCCAATTAAATCAATTATACTCGCAATTCTGCCAGTATCATAATTTTTTTAGTTCTTGTGCCTAAATTACTAGGATACCCCAAGAACTCCAAGTATCCTAGGAAATATTATTTTTATAAAAGCCTTTTAGAAATTCTATAATTTGTGTTATTTTTTAAATTTGTGTATTATTAATTAGTATTAGTAGTATAATGCTACGCCACTCATTCCATCGTATTTTTGTGAAATACTATATGGATATGTAAATACATTGCCTAATCCGCCTTCTAAAGTATAGTTTTGTGAATTAGCAAGTGAAACTTCTGCAACAGCATGTTGATATGATGCAAGTACTGTTGGATGAGCAATAGTTGATGCAACATCAAAGTCAATTTCTGCTTGTAATGATGTAATATTATCATTAACAATATTCATTGAAATTCCAAATCCATTATCAAACTTTTTAATATTTGTTCCATTCCAAGCATAAGATACTCTTTTAATAGAACCACCCGTTGTATAAATTTGTGCTCCTTCTTGTGAACCTTCTCTATATTCTAATCCTATTCCTCGAGAACCAATTACATCAAAAGAACGAGTTGCTGGAATAGACTTCCAAGTTGTAGTAACTGTAACAAAATTCCAATTTGTAGCACCAGCTAAAACCATATTTAATTTCTTAGCAGTTGTTTCAATAGATGTTCCGTCACTATTTAATATTGGACTTATTGAATGAAAATTTTCATATTCTTCTTCAGTAATTTCTTTTTCTGTAGTTAATTTCAATGATGGATTATAAGTTGTTTCATAATATTTTGTTTCAGAAATAATATTGCTATAATCAATATTTGATAATTTTTCATAATCTTTTTGAGTCATAGTCATTATATATTCATGTGTATGCATTTTTAAAAAATTATTATATTCTTCTTCGCTTAATTCAATACCAGTATCTGTTGTTATTGCATGAGTAAATAATGGAAAAATAGCAAACATACTAATTAAAGCAATAATTGTTAACTTCACATTTTTCAAACCCTTTTATCTCCTTTCCACCTTCAATTTTAAATATTTTGTCGAAAAGACACAACCTATTTCTGCGAGAATTATAATTCTCGATTTACGAGATATTCATTTTTTTAATAAATTTAATATATTCTTATTAAGTAATTTCATAGCATCTTTATAACTATTACATTTACCTACTACACAATCAATTACTTTATTATTAGTTATATCATATTTATAATTTTCAATTTCAACATTATTACTATCAAAAACTGAAACTTTTAATAAATTTTCATTTAAATAATAGATATATCTATAATCAAAATTATTACTTTCAGAACTAAAATTTATTCTATTAGTATCAATTATATAATCCACCCTGTAATCATCTATTTCTTTTGATAAAATACCGTCAGATATATATTTAAATTTATTTTTCAATAAAATTTCTATTATTTCATTTTGTGATAAATTTATTGTATTATTTGTTAATTCATTATTATCTTCTTTATAAATTATTTTATTATTAGAAAAATCTTTTGAAAATTTTAATTTACTTTTATATTTTTTTACATTATTCTTTGAATCAATAACAGAAATTTCAATATACAATTTATCAAAATATTTACTCAAATCATCTATTTTTATATAACTTTGATAATTTGAAAAATTAAAATTATTTAAACTTTCAGAACTAAAAATTATATTTTCTTTTTTGTTTTCTAAATAATAAACATCGACTGAAACCGTATCAGTATTTTTTATTTCAATGTTATTTAATTTTATATTTCCTAGATAAAAAGTATCCTTTATTTTTGTTTCAACATAGACACCATTCGTTGTTGAAATATCTTTACTTTCAAAAGTTATAGTATACACATTAAACTTATTATAAGATTGAGTAAAAATAATTATTGCAGCAAGTATAGTTATAATAATTATGGTGATGGTTAAAATTATTTTAATTCTCTTAATATTCTTCTTATTCATTTCCGTAAATTCTTTAATGATATCGTGCATTAACTCATCATCAGTATTATCATCTTCCATTCTTGCTGTTAGTAAATCATTGAAAGATACTTTAAAATATTTACTAATTCTGAATAACATTTCTAAGTTTGGAAAACTATTACCAGTTTCCCATCTTGATACTGCTTTATCACTTATACCTAAATTATCTGCTAATTCCTTTTGAGTTAAATTTTTCTTCTTTCTTAACGTTAAAATAATTTGACCTAGTTTGTTATCCATATTATCACCATGAATATTTTAACAAACTAAATATATAAAGAACAACCTTATTTTTCCCTTACTTTACATTTTTCTTTAAAAATACACGTTTGACATACCGGATTTTTACTCTTACAATAATATCTTCCAAAAAGAACTAATTGATGATGTAAAAGACTCCATTTCTCTTTAGGAAATTTTTTCATTAATTTTTGTTCAACTGCCCATACATCGTCAGTTTCACTAGCAAGGCCTAATCTTTTAGCAACACGAAAAACATGAGTATCAACTGCAATTGCTGGTACTGAAAATAGATTAGATAAAACTACATTAGCAGTTTTTCTACCCACTCCAGGTAAACTTTCTAAATATTCTCGATTATTTGGAACAACTCCATCATAATCAGTTATAAGTCTATTTGCTATTTCCTTAATATATTGAGCTTTTCTTGTGTATGTTCCCACTGGTTTGATAATATTTTCTATTTCTTTTAAAGGCATTTCTTTTAAATCTTCTAAATTATATTTAGTAAACAACACATGTGTTACTTCATTTACTCTTTTATCAGTTGTTTGAGCAGATAACACCGTGGCAATTAAAAGCTCATAATCTTTATTATATTCTAATTCACATTTAGCATTAGGTAATAATTTATCTAACGTTTCCATTACTTCTTTACTACTTATCATAATCTTCCAACCAATTATAATCAAAAACATTAGTTTCTTCTAATTTTTTGCTTTCATATCTATTTTTATAATAATTTTCTACATCTTCTCTAGTATTAAATCCTTTTTTACTCCATTCATATAAAATCGTATCAATATATCTTATATTAGTAGCACCATTATATACAGCTTCTTCTAACGCTTTAATAATTAAATCTTCATTATACATTTTTTCAAGCCAAGTTTTAATAATTTCAAATTCTGTTCCTGTTAAAGGTCTTCTAAATTCACTCTCAAATTTTGTAAAAATATCTTCTTTTATTTTACCTTTTTTTTCTTTTGATCTGGATTCTTGAATATTTTGATAGAATCCCTCTAAAGATACTTTATCATATCTTTTTCCTGCTTCATTTTTTTCACTAATTAAACTAATCATTTGTTTACTAAGTAAACTATTAAACGCATTCATAATCTCTTCTTTATCTACTTTTAATTTTTTACTAATAATATCTAAATCAAATGTTAAATCATCAGCATTTTCAAAGTAAAGTAATAATAAAAATTCGCTTAAAGATAAATTTAGTTTACTAGCTTCTCTAATAAAATTGGCATCTACGACGAATTTTTTATTATTACTCATATTTAACACTCTTTTCTTTTTATAACATATTCTCTTAATATTTTATTATCATTTTTTAATTTTTCTTCCAATATTAAATTAATCATTTCATTTTTAATATCGCTTATTTTTTTAGATGGCAAAATATCTAATAAATGAATAATTTCTTCATTAGTAATTGCTAAATCATTAGCGCTTTTAATAGGTAATTTTTCATACATTACATTAATATCTTTTTTATTAATATTTAAAATATCTGACGCTACTAAAGAATTATAAAGACCATGCTTATATAATACTTTGTTATCAATTATTCCTTTATTAATAATTTGTCTAATACTTATTATATTTCTATTTTCTTGTTTTGTAAATGTATAACTTTGTGGAGTATTAAGTTGAGCCCACATACCACATATATCATTGACATAAACTACATCATCATAAGAAATATTTAATAAATCTAATATTTTTAAATTTTTTAAAAGTTTTAAACCTTTTTGATAATTTTTATTTAATAAAATTTTAGTTAATTCACTTTTAATTCTAGTATTAGATAAAGTTTTTACTAATTGATAATTTTCTTTAATTTCTTTATATAAATTTTCTTCAATATCAAAATTAAGAACACTTGCAAAACGAATTGCTCTAAGAATTCTCAAAGGATCTTCTTCTAAACGATTCTTAATATTTTTACTATCAACCATTCTAATTAAATGATTATTAATATCATCAATACCATTAACTAAATCAATTATTTTTTCATTTTTATCCATACAAACAGCATTAATAGTAAAATCTCTTCTTAATACATCAATATTTAAATCATTAATATACATTATTTCTGTAGGTCTTCTTAAATTATATTTTAATTCTTTACGGTAAGTTGTAATATCTATATTATAACCCTTTATTTGTAAGTTAAAACCACCATAATTATTACTATTATTGTTATTTGGAAATAATTCATGTAAATCTTTAGGTAAAGCATTAGTACAAATATCTACATCAAATGTTTTAATACCTAATAAATAATCTCTTACAAAACCACCGACTAAAAAAGCTTCAAAGCCAGCATTTTCAATTGTACTTAAAATTCTTTTTAATATTTTATCCATAATGTTCCTCTCATTTATTTTTGACAATATTCACAATAATAAGTACTTCTTCCTCCTACTTTTATTCTTTTAATTATATTACCACATACTAAACATGGTTTACCTTCTTTTTTATGCACTTTTAAATAATCTTGGTAATGCCCTGTTACCCCTAAACTAGATGTATAACTTCTTATAGTAGTTCCTCCCATTTCTATAGCTTTTAAAATAATTTCTTTAGAAGTTTTTATTATTCTCTTACATTCTAAATCATTTAATGAACTTGCCATTTTTAAGGGATTTATTTTTGATGCAAATAAAACTTCATCAGCATAAATATTACCTAATCCACTAATTATTTCTTGATCTAATAAAGCTGTTTTAATTGGTACTTTTTTATTTTTAAATTTTTCAAGTAAATAACTACTAGTTAATTTATCACTTATTGGTTCAATACCTTGTTTTTTTATTTCTTCTGTATCCCATAACTCATCTTTTTTTACCAGTTTCATTTTACCAAATTTTCTAGTATCATGATATCTTAATTCCGTTTTATCTTCAAAAGTAAATATTATATGTTCATGTTTTTCTAAAACATCCCCTTCATTTTTAATAAAAAATTTACCTTCCATTCTTAAATGACTTAATAAATAATAATCATTAAGTTCAAAAATTAACCATTTACCTACTCTTAAAATATCTTTAAATTCATTATTAATTAATATTTTTGAAAATGAATTTAAATCACTTTCAATTATTTTACTATATCTTATTTTTACATCAACAATTTTCTTATTTAAAATTCTTTTTTTTAAACTATTTCTAACAGTTTCTACTTCTGCTATTTCTGGCATATTCTCACCCTTATATCAATTTTATCATGATTAATTATATGTTGCAAAATTTTTTAAATTAAAAAAAGGTTTTAAACCTTTATTTTGCTTCATACCAATTAACCCCAGTACTAATATCTATTTTTAGAGGTACTTTTAATTTAACTACATTTTCCATTGCATCTTTTAAAATAGTTTTTAACTTTTCTACTTCTTCTTTTTTAGCATCAATAATTATTTCATCATGAACTTGTAATATTAATTTACTTTGTAAATTATTCTCTTTAATTTTATCATAAACTTTAATCATTGCTAATTTCATTACATCCGCACTTGTGCCTTGAATCGGGGTATTTAAGGCCATTCTTTCTCCCATAGCCCTTGTTCTAAAATTAGTATCTTTTAATTCTAAAATTTTTCTTTTACGTCCAAATAATGTTTTAACTTCTCCAGTTTCATAAGCTTCTTTAACAATATTTGTCATATACTCTTTTACCCCTGGATAAAATTCATAATATTTTTCAATAAATTTATTAGCTTCAGTACGAGATATATTTAAATTTTCTCCTAAACCAAAACCACTTATTCCATAAACAATACCAAATATAACAGCTTTAGCCATACTTCTCATTTCTTTAGTAACTTCACTTTCTTTAATACCATGAATATCCGCTGCTACCTTTGTATGAATATCTTCATCTTTAATAAAAGCATCAATTAATTCTTTACAATCAGAAATATGGGCAAGTATTCTTAATTCTATTTGAGAATAATCAGCACTCATAATTAAATCATTACTAGGTACAAAAGCAATTCTTACTTTTTTACCATATTCTTCTCTAGCAGGAATATTTTGTAAATTAGGATCCATAGAAGAAAGTCTACCTGTTCTTGTTAAAGTTTGATTAAAAATGGTATGAATTTTTCCATCCTCTAAAACAAATTCTTTTAAACCTTCTAAATATGTACTTAACAATTTAGATAAGTTACGATATTCTAAAACTTTATTAATTATAGGATGTGTATCAACATATTTTTGTAGTGTTTTAATATCAGTTTTATAACCACGATTAATTTTTTTACTTTTTCCAATTCCCATTTTTTCAAATAAAACTATTCCTAATTGCATAGGACTTGCTACATTAAATTTTTCTCCACTTAAATCATATATTTCTTCAGTTACAACATTTATTTTTCTTATTACTTCTTGTTTCATATCAGATAATTTTTCATCTTCAAATTTAAAACCATTTTTTTCCATTTCTGCAAGTACATAAACTAAAGGCATTTCTATTTTATTTAAAATATCTACTTGTCCTTCTTCTTTTAAAGTATTTTTTATTGTTTTTTCATTGTCATATATAAATTTACTTTTTAGAGCAATTATATTTTCAATATCAACAAAATTTTTCTTTTTAAGTTCATCAAAAGAAATGCATGGTTCCCCTAAAGAATTCATTAACTCTGATATATCTAATGATGCTTTATAATCTACTAAATAAGCTCCTACCATTAAATCAAATTTACAATCTATTTCTTCTTTAGTTACTACTAAACTTTTTTTTAAATCATAAGTAACAATATCTTTTCCCTTTAGTAATTTAATTGCATCATTAACAAGTTCTGGTTTAATAAAATAAGTATTTTTACTATCAGTTATACCCATTCCTAGTAAATTACCCAAATGATAATTAATATTATCAACTTCTAAATAAAAAGATATGTGATCATCTAACTTTAATTCATCTAAACTATTTATTTTAATATAATTATTTGTTAAATTTTTAGGAACTTTATTAGCTATGGTTTTTAACATTGAATAAAATTCTAAATCTTCATAAATATTTTTTAATTCTTGAACATTTGGTCCATTATATTTAAATTCTTCAAAATCAATATTAATAGGAACTTCTCTATAAATAGTAGCAAGTTCATAACTTTGTTCTGCGCTTTTTCTATCATTAATTAATTTTTCTTGTATTTTTCCTTTAATATTATTAATATTTTCATAAATACCCTCTAAAGATTTATATTCTTGAAGTAATTTTAAAGCTGTTTTTTCACCAATTCCTTTTACTCCTGGAATATTGTCAGAAGTATCTCCCATTAATGCTTTTAAATCAATAATTCTAATTGGTTCAATTCCATAATCTTTTTTAAATGTTTCTTCATTATATCTTATAAAACCACTTTGTTTTAATAATTTAACTTCAGTTTCAAAACTGATTAATTGCAGCAAATCTTTATCACTAGATATAATTGAGCAATAATATTCTGGATCTTTTTCTGCAACTGAAGCAATTGTTCCAATTATATCATCTGCTTCATATGGAGCAAGTTCACGATAAGATATCCCCATAGCTTTTAATATATCTCTTGCAATAGGCATTTGTAATTTTAAATCATCGGGAGTTGCATTTCTTCCTTCTTTATAGAAATCATATTTTTCTTTCCGAAAATTTTTACCTATATCAAATGCCACAACCATATACTCTGGTTCTTCTTCATTGATAATTTTGTTAATCATTCCAACAAAACCATACAACGCATTTGTTGGTAATCCTTTGCTATTTCTCATAAGTGTACCAGTATAAGCTGTTGCAAAATATGAACGAAATAACAAATTATTACCATCTACTAATACTACTTTTTTCATAATTCCACCTATTAATATTATAACTAAAAATAATTACAATTGAAATATATAATTTTTTTAAAAAAACATATAGTTAACTAGGATGTGTTATAAATTATGTTTTTAAATTTAATTGCTATTATAAAAAATATGATATTTTTTACAGGATCATATGGAAATAATGTTTTTCCACCACCATTAAGTGCTGAAGAAGAAAATAAATATGTTGATGAAATGTTAAATGGTAGTAATGAAGCTAGAAGTATTTTAATTGAACATAATTTAAGATTAGTAGCCCATATAGTTAAAAAATTTGATAGCAAAAATACTGATACTGATGATTTAATAAGTATAGGTACTATTGGGCTTATTAAAGGAATTGATACTTATAAAAAAACTCCTAAAGTAAAAATTACTACGTATGCTGCAAGATGCATACAAAATGAAATTCTAATGTATTATAGAAGTAATAAAAAAAATCAATTTACTGTTTCTTTAAATGATTCAATTGGTTATGATAAAGAAGGAAATGAAATTAATTTAGTTGATTTATTAGAGGATAAAAAAGAAGATATTTTAGATACAATTCAAATTAAAGATAATATTAATCTTTTAAATAAATATTTAAAAAAATTAAATGAACGGGAAAAAGAAATTATTATTAAAAGATATGGACTTAATAATGAAAAAGATTTAACCCAAAAAGAGATTGCTGAATCATTAGGTATTTCAAGAAGTTATGTATCAAGAATAGAAAAAAGAGCTTTAACTAAAATATTAAGAGAATTTATTAAAAATAAAAATAGTTTATAAAAAAACTCCCTAGGGAGTTTAGTCTATTTCTATATATTTCTTTTCTGGTAATTCTTTAGTTTCTTCTTTTTTAGGAACTTCTAATTTTAAAGTACCATTTTTAAATGATGCTTTAATATCTTCGCTTTCAATATTATCTCCAACATAGAAACTTCTTGAACATTCACCAAAATATCTTTCTCTTTTTACAAATTTTCCTTCTTTACTTTCTTCATGTTTAGAATCCATTGAAGCAGTAATATTTAAGTAACCATTTTCAACATCAACTTTGATGTTTTCTTTTTCATACCCTGGTAAATCAATAAAAATATCATAATTATTTTTATTTTCTTTAATATCAGTACGCATTACTTTACTTTCATGAACATCAAAGAATGGATCTTTAAATAACTCCTCCCATAAATCAAAACTATTTTTTCTTGGTATCATCATCATAAAATCATTCTTCCTTTCTTTCAACTTGTGTTGATGCCCAAAAGGGTTAGCACATATAATTATAATACCCATAAGATGCATTTCTATGCCTCTTACAATTATCATTATAGCACAATTATTAGCAATTGCAAGCTTTAAGTGCTAATTTCACGATTATTTCACAAAGATTAATGATTTTTCATAATTTTATTTAAGCTTCTTAATGAAGCATCATCTTTATGTTTTTGATAAAAATCGGGATTTAACCAAATTTTTTTGAAATTTTCCCACTTACTTTTTCCTAAATCAATTTTATCTAATTCTTTAGTACTCATAATTGGATTTATATATTTAGTTGGAGTAAATATTTCTAATAAATAACTTAATAAAGTTAAAGCTTCCATGATAATTGCTGGAAATAATAGATAAAAATATAATTTTTTATTAGTTATACTTATTAAAAATTCTTTAATATTTGCTGGTAAGAAAATAATATTACTTATATCACTTAAAAGAAAAATTAAAACTACAGAAATAGCAAGTACCCATACTTTAGATTTACCAATTATATTGGAATTTAAATTATAATTTCTATTATATTTAAAAACTTGAACTAGAACTATTAATATTTCAAAAACAATGGGAATAAGTGCATATGGTGTAATTAAATATAACACTATAAAGTTAATTATGGTAAATAACTTATCTGCTACTCCATCAAATAAAGCACCAAAAAAAGTTGAAGCTTTCATTCCCCTTGCTAGAATTCCATCAATACTATCAGTTAAATAACAAATTAAAGATAGAATTCCTACATAAAATCCTCCTAAATTTTTATATATTGGTACTAATATAAATGTCCCAATAACCCTTATTAAAGTTAGACCATTAATTAACAATAATTTTAATGCCATATTTTGTTCACCTCTAATATTTATATATTACTTTTTACCATTTAAATAACTTTTAATATCCATCTCTTTTTTGCCAACTGGTTTAATTTTATCAAAATAAATTATTCCATTTAAACAACCTATTCCTAAACTATCTTTACTTTTATAAATTTTATTTATTTCACTTTTACCTAATTCATAATGAGCTTTAATAATTTTAATTTCTTCTCCATAAAGATTGGTTTTAGTTAGTGGTGAGGGGCTAAAAGCCCTAATTTTATTATAAACTTTTTTAACATCTTCCGTAAAATCTAATTCTTCCATTTCTCTTTCAATCATAGGAGCATATGTAGCTTTTTCATCATCTTGTTTAATTCTTTTAATATTCCCATTTACTAAATTTTCTAAATTTTTTTCTAACAGATTAGCTCCCATAACACTTAATTTATCATAAATAGTTCCTATATCATCAAAATCCTCTATTTTACAAGAATCTGTATCAATTATATCTCCCGTATCCATAAATTCATCCATATACATAAGTGTTATACCAGTTTCTTCTTCTCCATTAATAATTGCCCATTGCATAGGAGCAGCCCCTCTATATTTGGGAAGAAGAGATGCATGAATATTTATGCATCCATACTTTGGAGCATCGATAAGTTCTTTGGGAATAATTTTTCCATAAGCACAAGTAATAATAATATCGGGATTGTATTTTAATACTTCTTCATATTCTTTTTTAATAGAATCTGGTGTAAAAACAGGAATATTATATTCCATAGCTAATTTTTTAACTGGTGATGGTGTTAATACTTTTTTTCTACCTACAATAGCATCTTTTTTAGTAACTACTAAAACAACATTAGTTTTATCTATTAAAACTTGTAACGCTTTTAAAGCAAATTCTGGAGTACCCATAAATACAACTTTTAAATCTTTCATAATTATCTCCTAATCTATTAATTCTAAATATACATCTTCTATTAAATCTTTTTTTATTTGTAAACTTGCAAGAAGCGCGAAAGCTACTTCTACATCCATTCTTAAAAAACAATCATCTCTATTTAATATTTTTTTTATTAATTTTTGTTTTTCTAATTCTTTATCATTATCTTTATTTAACATAATTAATGAATCATTTATACTTCTTAATTTATTTAATATCATCTTGTAACTCCTTTTAAATTAATACCAGGTATTTCATACACATCACTAACCATAAAATATTCATTTTCTACAAATCTTCTTTGTAATTCATTTTTATCTATTTCCATACATGTTCCATCAGTTTCCAATAAATAATAAAAATTATCTTCATTATTATTATAATCTATATAATTAATTGTAAAAACCACACTTAGTATTCTATCTCTCTCTTCATTAATATTATCTGTTAATCTTACTAAAGATAATTTAACATTTTTCTTTTGTTCACTTAAAGAAAAAATTGTTTTATAGTTTTTAATTAAATTACCTAAAATATCCATATTAAATAAACCTTTTTTCTTAACTTTTTTTATTAATAAACTAAATTTTTCCTCGATACTCATAAAAGGAATATCACAAAGTAATTTTAAACTTTCTATAGCACTATTAAATTCATCAATTTTTTCTTCTCTTAAAACAATTTCATAAACATCATCAACTATATCTGTAAATTCTTTTTGAGTATGACGATTTTTATTAAAACACACTAAGCCATCTAAAGAATCTCCAAATTTAGATGCAACTAAATCACCAAAGAAAATAGATGTAACGGAGTCTGCTCTTACTAAATATTTACCACAACGAAAATTAAGATAAGCATGACTTCCACCAAAATCCATAACAAATGATTGTTCTGTTTCAAAGTTAATACCAAGTTCACTTAAAAATTTCCCATAAATAGCATTAAATTCATAACATACCACACTGTTATTAGAAGGACTTATTTCTGAAACATGTTTTAAATTTTCATGTTTAACTGCTACTTTACCTTTTTGACCAAACGCATAAAATTCTTCATCATAAGTTAAAATGCGACATAGTTTTATATAAATATAAATAGCTTTTTCTAAATTATTTAAATCATTTGGCATTTGCGATAAAACATACTCTCTTAATTCATCATTAATAACAACTTTAGAAACATTTATATCTAATGTTTGTTCAAAAGTATTTAAAGATTCAAAATCTACAAGTTTTTGATTTTCAAGAGCTTGCTTTTTAATTTTCATTTCATAAGGTATTAAATAATTATCAAAAATTTTATTTCTTAAGAAAAATAAATATATCATATAAACAAAATATTCTTTAGGCATATTTGCAATATTTTTTACAGAGCGATTAGTAAAGATAGCTTCTAATTTGGAATAATTCATCTCCATATAATAAATAATTGTATTAAAAGGTACAGAATATATTTTACCATCAATTCGCGTTTGAAATATTGTATCTTTATACTTTTCTTTAAAACTTTCATAAGTAATTGAATTTTCTAATTTATTAAATATTGTCATTAATTTTTCATTAAAAGAAATGGTTGATGATTCTTTTAGTAATTTTAATGCATCATATATATTTTTCTTAGTTAGTCTTATTACTCCTACAACACCATTATCTTTAGTATTTTTAATATTTAACTCAGGAAATTCATCATTTAATATTCTTTCTGTATATAAATAATAATCTTCTCTCATAAAAAGATCTATTAACAATTTTTCGCTTATTTCTGTATTTCCAATGCTTACTTTTTTATCTTGTTCATAATTTAAATATTCTTTCTCATCAATATATAAATTATACATTTTATTTTTTTTATTAAATTGTTCCAAAATAAGCCTCCTTATCTTTATTTAATTATATCATTACTAAAAATGAGAAGCAAAATAAATGCATCCCATTTTGTCAATCTTGTGTTATTTTGTATTCTTCATTTATTCTTTTTAAAATTAATTCATTTTCTTTGATTGAGTTATTTTTACTATAATTAACTACAAAATTTTTAGCTAAATCAATTACCTCTAGTTCACTAATATTTAAAGATAGAGCTATTTTTTCATTTGAATAATTATAAATATATTTTAAAATGCCTACAATAATTTCTTTAGGAACACTTTTTAAAAGGGTTGGAATATTTTCTAAAGTTAAAATGTTTATTATATCATTTAAATATTCATATGCATTTTGTTCATTTCTAATTTTTAGTAACATTACTTTCATTTTTTTAATTATATAATAGAACTTTTTCCTTTCATAAGGTTCTAAATTAGCTTGTTCATATTTTTTCTTAATAATTTCTTTTTCTTCTTCACTTAACTCTTTTAAAAGAATATTTTCTTCTTCTAAAGTACAATCTAATAAGCCTTGAAGCATTTGTTCACTTTTAGAATTTTTTATTAATGGTTTAATAATATCAATAATACTTATTCCTTTTATAAAAGAATCATTTATCTTATTAAGGGCATTACTTTTAATCTTTAAATATTTTTTAACAGTTAATTTTAAAATATCTACATTATTTAATAATGATTCACAATTTTTATCAGTACAATTAATTTCATTCCAAATAACTAAAGTTTCAATGTTATTTAAACCAATTTCTTTAGTACAATCTAAAAATTCTTTTGGTAATGTTTTTAATAATTCTTCATAATATAATTCTATTTTTATATAAAAACGATACTTATATAAATTTTGACTAATCTTTTTAATTAATGGTTTCCATGTATTATTTAAAAATTCATCACTAAACTTTTCTTTGTTAGAGTCATTAATGACTCTTTCTAATAAAGATTTTTCTTCTTCGATTAAAAAACTATAAATATAATTTTCTTCTTCTTTACTACAATTTATTATGTCATTAAAATCATGTATAATATGACCAAATAATAAAATATCTTTTATATCTTTAGGTATAATTAATTCTCTATTATAAAATTCTTTTATTCTTTTTAATAAATCATCTATTTTATTTTGAACACAATAATTATTTTCATTTATTTTTTTAACTAAATTAAATCTCCAACAAAATAATAATATTTCATCTTTAGTTAACCCTGCTCGTGAAAGAAAATCTATATTTTCTTTCTTAACATTACTTAATAATTCCTCTACTAAAGATTTTTCAATAGAAATATTTCTCTTTATTTTTTCTTCTTCTAAAATTTCTTTAATATTTTGAGGTATTTTTAAATTAGTTTGAGATTCTTTATCTAATAATTTATTAATTGCACTTTCTAAATACTTTTTAATATTATAATTAGAAATATTTAATCCTTTAGATATACTTGATAAATTTCTTTTTATTCCATCAACAAGGCCAAAATTATAGCAAAAAACATTTATTTCTATTTCATTTAATCCAGCTTCACTTAAAAATTCTTGTTCTTCTAAATTATAAATTTTTTCTACTTTTTTCTTCTTTTCTTTCTCTAAAATAATTCTTTTTAATTCTTCTGGAACTTGTCTTTCAGATTTTAATTGTTCACTAACTGTATATGATACTCTTAATAAATATTGTTTTACAGTTGTTTCTTTAATATGAAATAATTCACAAATTTCTTCACTAGATTTTACATCACCATATAATCCATTAGCTAAACCAAATATTACCATAGCATTTTTATTTAAAATCATTTGTTCACAAAATTCTTTTATTTCAGGTGATAACTTTTCAATATAATATAAATATTTATTTTCTTTTTTAGATATTTTTATTTGTAGTTTACTAATCATATTATAAAATTCTTGTTCTTCATTTTCACTTAATGTCTCTTTTTCATAATATGTTTCAATAATACTTTTCTCTTCATTTGTTAAATTTTGAAGAAGATATTGAAATTGTTTATCTGAACAATTTATCAATTCTTTCAATTTCTTTTGTTTTAATTTCTTTTCATTAACCTGAGCTTTTCTTACCTGTTTTTGTATTTCTTTTTCTTTGTAATTAGGATGTTTTTTAGATTCCTCCATTAAAATGTCTTTAATTTTACTAGGTAAATTTATTTTATCTTGTACTTCTAAAAGTTTAATTATGGAACTTTCTATATATTTACGAACATAATAATCGGTAATACATAATTCTGATTTTATACTATTAATACTTTTTATGTTACCATCAATTAAACCAAATCTATTTTTAAAAACTTTAATTTCTATATCTGTTAAACCCGCATCTTTGAAAATATCTGTATTATCAAATTCATTAAATTTTTCTTTTCTAATGTCTTCTAAAATTATAGACATCTTTTCAAATAATTGTGAAAATTTAATTTGTGATTTTTTATCCCATTTTGCACAAGAATTAGAGTCACCATTACGATATTTAATAAATAAATATTCTTCTTTACTTAATTTTTTATAAATTTCTTGTTCTTCTTCTAAAGTGCAATCTAATAATTCAGAAATACTTTTTATTAATTTACCATGAATTAAAATAATAATTAATTCCTTTGGTAATTTAATTCCTTCATAAAAAGCTTCTTTTAATTTATCATAAACTATTTTTAAATCTTTTGTAATAGTAACACTTGAATAATTTAAATCTAAAGCAAGTTCTCTTACAGTTTCCTTTGAATAATTACTTAAACCATTTTTTACACAGAATAATAAAGTTTGTCTTTCATTTATTCCAAGAGTCTTAAATAATTCAACATATTTAGGATCAATAACTAGTGGAGGTTTTTCTACTTCACTTTCTTTTCTTAATTTAGTTAACATTCTTCTCATTTTATTAACTAATACTTTAAAATCACTTGTATGACTATCATCCCATTTTCCACTTATTAATTGATTATCAGTACTATCACCCCAGCGAATATTTATTAATTCTAAATC
Organism: uncultured Bacilli bacterium; assembly: GCA_947589495.1. GTDB lineage: Bacteria > Bacillota_I > Bacilli_A > RF39 > UBA660 > SIG200. The sequence continues at coordinate 42,682 of CANQAK010000001.1, forward strand.
AAAATTATCCAATCTTTTTAAAATTTCATTTTCTTCTTCTTTGCTACAATTTAATAATTCACATAAAGATTTAATTTTAATTATTTTATTTTTTCCTAAAATAATTTTTTGATAAATTTCATCAGGGACTCTAATACCATCTTTTTCAGACTCATTTATTTTATTTAAAGCACTTTCTTGTTCTTTTTTTAAAAAATGAGTTGTGGTATGCATAATTTGGGCAGCAGCATAAGCAAAATGAACTAAATTACCGTTTAATCCATATAGTAATTCTAAAGTTTGAATTTCTTTTTCTGTTAAATTAATATTTTGAAAATATTTTTCAATTGAATTTTTAGGAACTTCCTCTTTTTTTAATGAAGATAAATTTTTACTTATCTTTTTTTCTAAAGATGTAGGTATTTTTATTCCTAATTTTCTAGCTTCTTCAATTTTTAATAAAGCTTTAAATTCATAACTAGCTACATCATCTTCACTCAATTGAAGATCTAGTGCTACTAGTTTTATATCATTTTCTTGTTCTTTACCTAATCCATATAATAATTCTAAAATTTTAACTTCTTCTAAAGTTAAATTAATTTTCTTAAAGAATGTTATATAATAATTTGGTAAATCATATAAATTAAAAACTTGGTCTTTAAAATTTTTTCTACAATGTTCAAACATCATTAAAAAATCTTGATAATATCTTACTTTTTCTAAATAATCATTATTACTATACGCTAAAACATCTTTTTGAGCTTTCTCGATAGCTTCTTCAATTTTTTTGTTATTTTCTAAAATAATTTTATCTACTAATTCATAGCTTACATTAAATTCTTTACTTATTTTTACTAAAGATACTGGACTTTTACCATCTAATCCATATCTTTTTGTAGCCATTTTCATAGCATCTTTATTAATATCAGCATCAAATACTATTTCATTTTTACTTATCTTCTTTTCAATTTCTTTTTTAATATTTTTAGTTTCATCACTAAGATTTTTACTATTTAATTTTTTTAAAGCATTTTTTTCAATTCTTCTAATTGTTTCTTCAGAAACTCTTAAAAGTTTCCCTGCTTCTTCTTCACTATAAACATGCCCGTCACTAAGACCTCTTAATAAAAATAAAACCTTTTTTTCTTGTTCTGATAAATTAGCTTGCTCAGTTAAATTTTCATACTGATATGTAAATTTTTGACGAGTACTTTCTTTTATTGAACTATTAGATTCATAATATTCTCTTTTTTTTCCAATACTTTCTATATTTTCATATTTTCGTCTTAATTTACTAATACCTTTATTTTCTATTTGTCTTATTCTTTCTCTAGTAAGTTTATATTTTGAACCAATTTCTTCTAAAGTATAAACTTTACCATCAAATAGTCCATGTCTCAAACTTAAAATTTCTTTTTCTCTTTGGGTTAATTTAGCATCTTCAAACATTCCTTTAATATAATCAGGTAATAACATTTTATAAGCATCTTCTTCAATATTTGTATTATTATCAGGAATAAAATCACCAATTTCTGAATCTTCTGAATCTCCAACTTTAACATTCATACTTAAAGTACTATCTTGAATATTTAAAACTTCTTTAACAACCTCTATAGGCCACCCTAAATCATTTGCTAAATCTTCTTCTGTAGGATTAGCAATTCCTAATCTTAATAAGTTTAATTGACTATTTTTAAGTTTAACTATTTTTTCATGCATATGAACAGGTATTCTAATTGTTCTACCTTCATCAGCTATACTTCTAGTAATTGCTTGTCTTATCCACCAAATAGCATAAGTAGAAAACTTAGTCCCTTTTTTATAATCAAACTTTTCTGCTGCTTTTAATAAACCTTCATTACCATTTTGAATTAAATCAAGAAAATCTACTCCTCTTCCATTATATTTTCTAGCTATGCTTACTACTAATCTTAAATTATGTTCAACAAGTTTATTAATTGCTTTTTTATTTCCTTTACTAATTTCAATGGCAAGTTCTCTTTCTTCTTCTTTACTTAAAAGAGGAATTTCTCCCATTTCTTTTAAATAGGTTTTAACATCATCTGATGAATAATAACTATCATTTTTCACATCCATAGATAAATCATCAACAATTTCAATATCATTTAAAGATGCGTAAGCTTCAATAAAACAAACTTCTATTTCATTAGAAAATAAATTATTTAAAGAATTGCTTTCTATTACTCCATTTGAAAACTTACTATTAATAACATTTTTAATGCAATTATTTAATTTATTATTAGTTTTTATAACATCTATAATAACATCAATTGAAGGATCATAATCTACATCACTTAGAAAAAGAGATAAAGATTTTAAATCTTTTAAAGAATCATTTTTAAAATTTTGTTCAATATATTTTACTATTATATTCATTGCATAATTTGCTGAATTCATTAATTCTAAAATATATTCATTAATTTTATTATCTAATTCGCTTTCAAAATAAGCTTCACTTATTTCTCTATCTAAATTTTGAATATCTTCTAAAATATTATTAACTAAATTATTAAATACATCTGTAGGTATATCAAAAAAATTATATTTCTTTTTTATTTTTTCAATAATATCTTTAAAATACTTTTTTAAATCATCAAGGCTCATTTCTTTAAATTTATTCATATTAAAACCCTCCTAGACAGTTACATATAATACCACAAAAAGGCTTTTTTTAAAAGAAAAAAAGCCATAAATGACTTTTATTCTTCTACTTTTTCTACTAAAGTATAAACTTTAATACCATTAACATTTATTTCTTCTTTATCTATATTTTTCTTTTCTATTTTTATAGCTAGTGTTTCTTTCTTTATATAATCTTCATATTTTTCAATAACTTTTTCAAATTCATCACTATTATAATAAATTATAATTCTATTACTTACATCATAATTAGCTTGTTTACGTAAATTTTGTATTTTAGAAATAAATTCTCTAGCATGTCCTTCTAATATTAAATCTTCTGATAAATTAGTATTTAAAATAATAAATAAATTATCTAATACCCCAACATTAAAGCCTTCTTTAGAAGCTATTTTTATTTCATACATATTTTTAGTAATTACTGTATTATCAAAAGATAAATCTTCATTATTTAATTTATTCAAGTCAGCATTTTGTAAAAATGCCTCATAATCTTTAATTTTTGCTCCAAAAATCTTTCCAACTTCTTTATAATTTGGCTTCAAAGATAAATTCATATATTTAGTTAAATCTTTTTCACTAATAACTTCTTTAACATTTAACTCTTCTTTAATTAAAGGAATTAAATTATCTATTTTTTGATATACTTCATCATCAATAATAGCTTCTTTTAATGGAGTTCTTACCTTTATTTTAGCTTCTTCTCTAACATTTCTACCTAAAGAAATAAGATTTTTAACTAAACTCATTTTTTCTTCTAATTTTTCATCAATTAACTCTTCATTACATTCTGGATAAGAAGTTAAATGAACAGATTCTTCATTTGTTAAATTACGATAAATTTCTTCACTTAAAAATGGTGTTATTGGTGCAATTAACTTAGATAAACCTACTAAAACTTCATAAGTAGTAAGATAAACAGATTTTTTAGAATTATCCAGTTTATTACCCCAGAAACGATTTCTACATCTTCTTATATACCAATTAGATAAATCTTCTGATACAAAACTTGTTAAATATCTAACAACTTTATTTAAATCATATTCTTCAAATGAATTAGTTACATTTTTAACTAAACTATTATATTTTGATAATAACCATTTATCAATTTCTTCTCTATCTTGATAAGGTATATTACATTCATCAATATCAATATTATCAACATTAGCATACATTACAAAGAAATTATAAGTATTTTTTAAAGGATTAAAGAATTTTGAATAAACTTCTTTTAAACCATCTAAATCAAATTTTAAAGGTGTCCATACTGGTGAAACATAAGGTAAATAAAATCTTACTGTATCTGCTCCATACTCTTTCATTGTAGTAAATGGTTCAACAATATTACCTCTACTCTTACTCATCTTTTTACCTTCAGCATCAAGTAATAAATCATTTACTAAAACATTTTTAAATGGGCTACAGCCTTTAATAAATGTAGAAATAACCATTAATGTATAGAACCAACCTCTAGTTTGATCAATTCCTTCACAAATAAAATCAGCAGGAAATTGTTTTTCAAAAAATTCTTGATTTTCAAATGGATAATGATATTGAGCAAATGGCATTGAACCTGAATCAAACCAACAATCTAAAACATCAGGAATTCTTTTCATATCTTTACCACATTTAGGACATTTTAAATAAACATTATCAATATAAGGCTTATGTAAATCAAGATTTTCATCTAACTTTTTAGTAGCCATATTCTTAAGTTCTTCAATTGAACCAACCATATGATTATAACCACATTCACATTTAAAGAATGGAATAGGACTTCCCCAATAACGACTTCTTGATACATTCCAATCTTTAGCATTAGCTAACCAATTAGCAAATCTTTTTTCTCCAACATAAGCTGGATACCAATTAACATTTTTATTAGCTTCCACCATTTTATCTTTAAATTCAGATACTTTAATATAATAACTAGGCATTGAATAATAGATTAATGGAGTATGACATCTCCAACAATGTGGATAATCATGCATTATTTTTTGACGTTTAAATAATTTATTATTTTCTTTTAAATAATCTACAACTTTCTCATTAACATCAAAAACAAAACTACCTTTCCATAATCCTTCTGTATAACATCCATCTTTTCCAACTGGATTTATGCTAGGTAAATCATATTTTGCTCCTACTAAAGCATCATCTTCACCAAATGATGGAGCAATATGAACAATACCTGTTCCATCAGTCATTGTTACATAATTATCACAAGTTACATAGAAAGCTTTTTTATCCACTTTAATTTCTGGAATTAATTGTTCATATTCTGTATATTCTAAAGTTTTACCTTTAAATGTATCTAATATTTTAACATCTTCACCAAATATTGTTGAAACTAATGAAGTAGCTAAAATAAATTTATTTCCTTTTGATTCTACTAATGAGTAATCTTCATCTGGATTAACACATAATGCAACATTGGCAATTAAAGTCCAAGGTGTAGTTGTCCAAACTAAAAAGTAGATATCTTCTCCCTTTTTTTTAAAAGGAACGTATACAGTTATAGCTTGTTCATTTACATATTCTTGAGCAACTTCATGAGATGCAAGACCTGTTCCACAATGTGGACAATATGGTACTATTCTAGTACCTTCATAAAATAAATTTTCTTCATAAAATTTCTTTAAAATCCACCATTCAGTTTCAATATATTCATTTTTATAAGTTAAATAAGGATCTTCTACATTTATAAATTGTCCCATTTTACTTGTTAAATCTGTAAAAGCATTTTCATTTTCTCGAACACTTTTACGACATTCTTCATTAAATTTATCTACTCCTAAAGCTTCTATTTCTTTTTTAGAAGAAATTCCTAACTTTTTCTCAACATGATTTTCAATTGGAAGACCATGAGTATCCCATCCAACTTTTCTATAAACTTGGTAACCTTTCATTACTTTATATTTACAAATTGCATCTTTTAAATTTTTTGCTACCATATGATGTAGACCAGGAAATCCATTTGCAAATGCTGGTCCATCATAAAACACGAATGTTTTATTTCCTTCTCTTAATTTTATTTGCTTTTTAGTAATTTCATTAATTCCACCCCAAGAATCAAGAATATCTTTTTCTATTTCTTCATATTTTTTTTGACTAAGTGCTTTAAAATTTTTCATTTTATCTACCTCTTTCTCGTATAAAAAAATTCATAAAATAAAGGACGAATTTTATCCGTGGTACCACCTTATTTTATGAATTTAATCACCTTATTATGTTAACGCCATCGACGAGTTATTTTACTAATATTTCAAATAACTGACTCCCAAGTGATATAAATTAAATATTTTTATTAGTTTCCACCAACCACTAACTCTCTTTTAAAAATAGTTTTAATTTACGTGTCTTGTTCAATGTCTTTAAATTTACAATATTCATTATAGGCAAAATATTTTTATAAGTCAACAATTTTTATTATATTAAAATTTAAATTATTTCTATTATTTTTTAAGTAATTGTGCTAAAATTATAATAAGCGAGGGATTGATGATGAAAGATACAATTTTTAGAGAATACGATATAAGAGGTAAAGTACCCTCTGAAATTAACGAAGAAGTTGCTTATAAAATTGGTTTAGGATACGGTTCTTATATTCAAGATTTTTTAAATCAAAAAGCTTGTATCGTTTCTCATGACAATAGAATTTCTAGTGAATCATTAAGTGTAAATTTAATAAATGGTTTACTTAAAAGTGGTATAAAAGTTATTGATTATGGACTTACTACTACCCCAATGCATTATTATGCTCGACATGTAAATAATTTATTTGGAGTAATGATTACTGCTAGTCATAATCCAAGTGATGAAAATGGTTTTAAATTTTCCTTTGATGAATTTGCTAATGCAAGAGGTACAATGGTCCAAGATTTAAAAAATTATATTGAAAAAGGTCAATTTATTGAAGGAAATGGTAGTATTGAACATAAAAGTATTAAAGAAGATTATATAAATTATGTTATTAGTCATTTAAAACTAGGTAAAAAGAAAATTAAAGTTGTTTTAGATCCCGCTAACGGAGCATGTACAACTATTGCTAGAAGTATTTTTGAAAAAGTTAATGTTGATTTAACAATTATTAATGAAGAAAATGATGGAACATTTCCCCATCATCACCCAGATCCAAGTGTTGAAGAAAACTTAGAACAACTTAAAAAGAAAGTTATCGAATTAAAAGCAGATATTGGAATTGGTTTTGATGGAGATGGTGATCGAATTGGAATTGTTGATGAATTAGGTAATAGAGTTTCTATTGAAGATTATGCAATTATTATATTAAGAAATATTATAGATAAAGTTAATAATAAAAAATTCTTATATGATCCAAAATGTTCTGATAGTTTTAAAGATGAAATTATCAGACTTAAAGCTACTCCAGTAATGTGTCGTACTGGTTCAAGTTATACTCAAGAAAAAGTTTTAAGAGAAAAAATTCCTTTTGGAATACAATATGTAGGACATATTTCTATTAATGATCGATTATTTAGTACTGAATCAGCAATGTATTCTTCTCTTCGATTAATTGAAATATTAAGTAAGACTAAAAAATCACTTAGTGAACTCGTTGAAACTATTCCACACTACTATACTTCTGAAGAAAAAAGAATAAAATCTACAGATACTAAGAAAAAATTAGTAATTAATAATATTAAAAAATATTGTGATGAGAAAAAATATAAATATATAGAAATAGATGGATTAAAAGTAATCTTTAAAGATGGATGGGCTTATGTAAGAGCAAGTAATACTGGTCCAACAATTAATTTAAGATGTGAATCTAAAAACGAAAAAGATTTAAAAAATTTAGAAAAACTATTTACTTCTTTAATAGATATATTCAATAAATAGACAAAAATAGATAAGAATCCCTTATCTATTTTATTTATCTCTTTTAACTAAGAATATAATTAAACCTTTTAAAATATTTTTTCCTTCTTCAGTAATTATTAATTCATCAATATCCATATTTACTTCATCAAATAAATTTTCTAAAAAACATATAGCATAATCATAACTTCCACTTTTAATTAATAATTCTCTAATTTTATATAATTCATTATCTGTAATATATTTTTTACCATATAATTTTAAAAATTCATCTTTATAAGAAGTATTCATTATATATGTATATAATATTGTTTGTTTAAATTCTTCTATATCACTTACATTGGATTTTCCAATATCTTTTGAAGAGGAAAAAATACCCATTAAATCATCTTTTAATTGAAAAATAATTCCTATTTTATTTAAAACTTTTTCTAAAGATTCATCTTTATTTTTTCCTCCTAGTAAGTATCCTAAAATAAATGGCCCCGTTATTGTATACCAACTAGTTTTTAATTCATATATATCTAAAATATCTTGTTCTTTAGTTTTTCTATAATTATATTTACTTAAAAATGGTAATGTTACATCAATTATTTCTCCTTTAATAGTTTTTATTACTATATCATTAAAGAAAGTTAATATACTACTTAATCTTGGATTTTCTTTATAATTTGTTAATATTAATTTATTAGCTTCATAAAAACCTAAATCCCCCATACATATTCCTAGTGAGTTAGCTAGTTTTAAAACATCTTGTTGATAATCTTTATTATTTTCTACATTTAAATATTTTTGACATATTCTTCTTGGAATTGTTTGTTTACCTCTTCTTTCACGAGCATTATCTATTATATCATCATGAATTAAAATAGATGTTTGAAATAGTTCATAAGCATACGCTAAAGATAAATAATCTTTATTTTGTCCACTAGCTAAATATTCTCCTAAAGCAATTAAAATACCTCTTATATATTTACCATCTTTATTTAAATCTTTCAAATATTCAATTAAATTTTTTACTATATCATTATCAAGATCATTATTTAAACCATTATTAATTAATTCTTGTCCACTTACTAATTTTTCTTTATGAATTTTATAAAATAATAGAAAACTCAATAAATACTTATAATTATAAATTTCTTTTAAAGGAGTATTAAGTCCTCCCGTTAAAATAAAATTCATTTTATTAGTATAATTACTATTTAATATAAATTTAATAAATTCTTCTTCATTATTAAAAAAGTAACTTTCTTTTCCTTTAATATTATTTTGAATTACTCTATTATTTTCATTATTATCCCCAATGATAAAAATAACATCACTATCACTAAAATCTTCATTATTAAAATAAATATTTTTTTTAAATTCACATTCATTTTTAATTATTTCTAAATCACTTATATAATTATTAGCTATAAAATTTTCTAATTGTTTTTCTAAATCCAAACTAGTATTTGTTAAAATAATTACTTTTTTTCTATTATTATTTAACTTAGAAAATTCTTCTTCTCTACTTAAAATTATTCCATTATAATCACAATAACTATTTAAAATATTTATTTCTTTTTGTGTATTATTTCCCACTAAAAAAATATCATAACCATCATTATATTTTGCTAAAACTTTTTCTTGTAATACTATATAAAATTCACATGTATTATTTATATATTCAATATTATTAAGTTGTAAAAATTTAAGTTCTTCTTTTTTAATTCCCACAGGGCCAATAATAAAAATTCCATCACTACTTAATTCATTTAAATCATTTATTAATTCTATTCCTAAATCTTTAAACTCTCTTAAAACTGTTTTATTATCAATAATATTTTGATATATATAAATATTTTTTGGTTCTTCTTTGGCCATTTCTCTTTCGTAAATTTCATAAATTTTACTAAATGTTTCATTAATTTTTTCACATGTTCCACAATATTTTGCTACTTTTATCATATATCCTCCAATTTAAAAAAAGAAATAGAGACTATTTCTTAAAAAGAATCAATATTAATTTTAACCTTTGGCATTTTATTTACAGCTGCAAAAGCTTGAATTAATGTTCTAATTGAAACAGATGTTTTACCATTTTTTCCAATTACTCTACCCATATCAGATTCTGGAACTAATATTTCTAAAATCGTAATATCATCATCGGCTTGAAATTCAGAAACTTTAATAAGTTCTTTTTCTACTACTATACTTTTTACTAAATATTCCGCAAATTCTACTACGTTCATTATTATCTCCTATTTATTTTTCTTTTTTGATTCAGCATATTTAGCCATAATACCAGCACGTGATAAAATATTTCTTACTGTATCAGTTGGTTCAGCTCCATTTTTTAACCAATTTAAAGCTTTTTCTTCATCAACAGTTATTTCTTCTGCACCTTTAATTGGATTATATGTTCCAACTAAATCGATAAAACGTCCATCTCTTGGACTACGAGCATCAGCTGCTACTATTCTATAAAATGGTTTTTGTTTAGCTCCCATTCTTTTTAATCTTAATTTTACTGCCATTATATTTGCCTCCTTTTTTTACTACTAGTAGTATAACATTAACAAAAACTTAAGTCAACAATTTTTGTTGACTTACTCTTCTTCTTTAACTTCTTCAGTTTCTAAATAATTTTCATCAATAGCATCAATCGCATTATCTAACTCATCATCAATTAATTCTTCATAATCATCATCAAAATCTTCTACTGATATTTTTACTTTAGTATTACCAACAATTTCAACTCCTAATTCTTTTTCAACTGTTAAATCAACTAAACCATTTTTTATTTCAACATTAGTAACTGTTGGTTGTTTTAAACTTCTTACTATAATTTCTGAATTATTATCTAAAACTGTATCATTTTTAAGTGGAACATTCATTTTATCACTATAAGTAAATCTTTTAGTAGTAACTGCTGTTTTAGTATCATTATCATATGAATACCAAACATTTACATCAAAAGCTCCTGTTATTAAAACACTTCCATTATTATTCGCACCATTAAAAGTATTATTTATTACCCAACAACCTAAAACAGTATTAGGTTTTTCATCTGTTTCTACTGTAAATTTATTTCCACTTGTTTTTTTAGCTTTACCAATAACTGCTTTAGTTACAATTTCTCTAAAATTAGACAAATTTATCACTCCCTAATTTAATTTATGCAAGTGATTAGAAAAAGAACACAAATTTATCTAACTCTAAAAAATTCTATTACGCATTTTTCAATTTTTTTCATTTTTGCGTAATAGAAAAAAGTAACTACTTTATTTTATAATTAATATTTTATATAATAATTTCGGTGGTTTGATGGACATTTTAAGTATTTTAATACCTTATCAAGACTTAAATTATAAAAAATTTCATGAAAAAATATGTTCTACTAAATATGAAATAGTAGGTATTAAAATACCTACCCTAAGAAAGTTATCTAAATATTTACTAAAAACATATGAAGTTGAAGAAATCTTTAACTCTTTAAATAATAATTATTATGAATGTGTTATGTTACAAGGTTTAATTATTGCGAATTTAAAAGTTGATTATAAAACTAAGGTAGAAATGATTAATTCATTTCTACCTAAAATAGATAATTGGGCTATTTGTGATATTTTTTGTGGTGAACTTAAATTTATTAAAAATAATCAAAAAGAATTTTTAAAATATATTAATAATTGTTTAAAAAAGAAACAAGAATATATTATTCGATTTGGTATAGTTTGTTTAATAAATTATTATATAAATGATAATTATATAGATTATATTTTAGAAAAAATGTTAAGTATTCAAAGTGATTATTACTACGTTAAAATAGCTGTTAGTTGGACTTTATCAGTTTGTGCTACTAAATACTTTGAAAAAACTTATGAATATTTAAAAGTAAATAAAAATGTTATAGAACCTTGGATATTTAATAAAACAATTCAAAAATGTATAGAATCTTATAGATTAAATAAAGATCAAAAAGAATTATTAAAAAAATTAAAAAACTAGATTACTCTAGTTACTTTTTCCATTTCCTGATTATATAGCCGGAATCGCCGCTTTGTCCACTTCCTGTTTAACATGGCCGGAATCGCCGCTTTTTCCATTTCCTGTTTACATGGCCGGAATCGCCGCTTTTTCGAACACATAATTACTTATGTAAAATAAGTATACAGTTTAATAATAAATTTGTCAAATTATTTCTAAATTTTGGTATAATGAAATTGGTGAAAGAAAATGGAATGTTTATTTTGTAAAATTATTAATGGTGAAATGCCAAGTTATAAATTATATGAAGATGATTTAGTAATGGTTATTATGGATGCTTATCCTAATGTTGATGGACATACTTTAATTATTCCTAAAAAACATTATGATACATTAATGGATATCCCTGATGATTTAGTTACTCATATTAATAAAATAGCTAAAAAGTTTATTAAACAAAATATGGAAAAATTAAATGCTAAAGAATTAAGTGTTGTTGTTAATTATGGAAATAGTCAAAAAATTAAACATTATCATATGCATTTACTTCCTAATTATGGAACAAGAGCAGTTGAAGATGTTAAAAATGTTTATGAGGTCTTAAAAAATGACTAAGCTTCGTAAAAAAGCTAAAAGAAAAATATTACTTATATTAGTTTTAATTATCATACTATTAGGGTTTTTTGGTTTTAAATATATCTTTAATAATGATGATGATAAAGGAATTAAAAATCCAATTAAAAATATTTTAACACCAGAAGATCCAATTAAAACATACACTGCTAAACTAATTGCTACTGGAGATGGATTAATACACTCTCCCCTTTATAATGCAGCTTATAATAGTAGTACTAATACATATGATTTTAGTAGTATGCTTACTTACACGAAGGAAAAACTTAAAGGTTATGATATTAAATATTATAATCAAGAAACAATATTTGATGATACAATAAGTTATAGTAGTTACCCTACTTTCAATACTCCAAGTAGTTTTGGAAAAAATATGATTGATGCTGGTTTTAACTTAGTAAGTTTAGCTACTAACCATTCTTTAGATAAAGGAAAAGATAGTGCTATAAGAAGTGCTAAATGGTGGGAAAGTCAAAATAATATTTTAGCTACTGGTATGTCTTCTTCTATAGAAGAGAGAAATAACTTTAAAATAATGAATGCTAATGGAATTACTTATACAATGCTTTCTTATACATATGGAACAAATGGCTTAGGAACTAGTACAATTAGTAGTGATCCATATGTAGTAAATATTTTTAATGAAGAAGTAGTTAAAAAAGATATTGAAGCTGTTAGAGATAAAGTAGATGTTTTAATTGTAGCAATGCATTGGGGAAATGAATATGAACAAGGAGCAACGGAAACTCAAAAAAAACAAGCTCAGTTTTTAGCAGATAATGGAGTTGATATTATATTGGGTACGCATTCTCACTGTATTGAACCTTGGGAATGGATTGATGATACAGTGGTATTCTACTCCTTTGGTAATTTTATTTCTAATCAAATGGGAGCTGAACAAGCAATGGTTAGAAAAGTTGGAACCGTTGGTATGTTTGCTACATTAGATATTACTAAAACAGTTGATACAGAAAAAAATACAACAACAATTAAAATTGATAATATTGGGGCTGACTTAAATTACAGCTATAGATATTACAATAAAGATAAAGGTAAAAATGATTATTTAGTTATTCCTTTTAGTAAAATGGAATCAAAATATTTAGATAATTATGAAAGTGTTTATAATGAATTTAGTCAAGTATTAACTAAATTTGATGATAGTATTAAAATTGAGGCACTTCCAAGTATTCCTGCAAATTAAAAATTCAAGAAAATATCTTGAATTTTTAATTTGCTAGTTAATTATAACATCAACTTTTCTCGGTAATTCTCTATCTAATTTTTGTACTTTTAATAAACCATTTAAAATATCTCTAGTACTATCTGGTAAATTATCATCTTCTAAATATTTTTTAATTAAATTATTAGAATCTTCTTCTCTAAATAAACAACATACTCTAATAAGTATTTGACTAATTATAATATTTACTTCTTCACTTTCTTCATTAATTTTACTTAAATAATCTAATTCTGATTCTAATATACTATCAACATAAATTTTTTGATATAAAGAAACATATATATCATTAACATTATTACAAGTAGCTTCTAATGTACTTCCCCAATATAAATCATTATCATAAAGAAAATCATAAGTTAATAAATCAAATTCAATTGGATCATAAAGATATGCTAAATAATATTTTATTTGAATTAAAGAACAACTTAATAAATAATCATCAGTATTATTAATTTCCATAGATAACATTTTAATAAAAGTATTAATAAAATCTTTTTTAACTGCTACATTTACAGAAATAATACCCATTGGGTTTTCAACTCCCTTTTCTTCAAATAATTTATTTAATCCAGATATTTTAGATATTTTAACTTCATTTTCTTTATCAAATAATCTTAAAATAATTCTTTTTTTAATTAAACTTATTTGACTAGGATTTTTTAATAAATTCATTTCTTCCACTAAATTATTAGCAACTTTTCCATCTGTAACAAAATCAAGTATTTTAAATATATCTTTTCCAGTGGGAGTTAATAACTTATATATATCAACTTCTTCTATATTTTGCTGAGTTAACTTTATTAATAAATCTAAATATTCATCACTTTCAATTTTATTTTCCATTTCTAATTTCATTAACTCTTCTAAAGTATTTAAAATTTCATAATTATTCTCTATTAACAAACCTAATAAATTATATTCTTTTTCTGTTAAATGTTCTTTTTCCATAATATTAGCTCCTTACAAAATAAAACTTTTTTTAGTTTACTATAATACTCAAATTTTTTCAACAAAAAAGAAGCATTTTAGCTTCTTGCATTAATAAAACAAACTACCACCAATAATTATTGCTAATAATATATATAATATTAATACTACGAAAAAGTAGTTGTAGTTGTTATTATTGTTATTATTATTTTGGCATTCATTAGTTACATTACATTTTGAACAAGCCATAAATATACCTCCTTAACTTAAATTAAATAAACGCTCCTACAATAATTATAAGTAATATAAATAATACTAAAATTATAGCAGCGCCTAATCCATTATTTCCACAGTTCATAGTTCACTCCTCCTTTATGTCTATTCATTTATAATCTATGGTTAATTTTTTTAAGTGTGAGTGCTTAATTTATTAATAATACTTTATTTTATTAACCCCTTTTGTTATAATAATATTATTGGGAGGAAAATATGAAAAAAGGAATGATATTAAGTTTAGTCTGCCTTCTTTGTGTTTGTGGTTGTGGAAAAATACCAAAACTAGAAAATGGCGAAGAAGCAGTTGTTACTTTTGCTAAAGATGATAAAGAACATATGATCAGTGTTAATGAATTATATGAAGAATTAAAAAATAATTTTGGGCTAGAAGCCACTATTAAATTAATTGATACATATGTATTAGAAACAGAATTTTCTGATTATGTAGATACTGCTAAAGCAAATGCAAAAAATTATATTGATTCATATATTGAATCTTATGGAAGTGAAGAAGATTTTTTAGAAGCTTTACAATATAGTACTAATTACTCTACTATTGAAGCTTATCAAGAATATTTATATACTAATTTAATGCAATCTCATGCTTTAGAAGAATATTCTAAAACTTTAGTAACAGATAAAGAAATTGAAAAATATTATAATGATGAAGCTAAAGGAGATGTTGAAGTTTATCAAATCTTAATCACACCAGATGTTAAAGATGATATGAGTGATGAAGAGAAAAAGACTGCTGAAGAAAATGCTAAAAATACTGCTAAAGAAGTAATTGAAAAATTAGATAAAGCAGAAAATAAATTAGATGAATTTAAAAAATTAGTTAAAGAATATTCTAAAGATGATGCATCTAAAGAAAAAGATGGTAATTTAGGATTTATAAATTATAATGATTTAGATGAAAATTATGATGAATTATTAGATACTGTTTATAAATTAAAAGATGGTGAATATTCTAAAGATGTTATTACTACTGAATTAGGTTATCATGTAGTATATCGTAACGCTTCTAAAGAAAAAGAAGCTTTAGAAGATTTAAAAGATGAAATTAAAGATACTTTAGCAAAAAGAAAAATAGAAGAAGTTAAAACTATTTCAATTGATTCAGAAAAATATTATCGTGATATGTATGATATGAAAATTATTGATGATACACTTAATAGACAATATGGTATTTATTTAAATAGTCAAATAAATCAAGCTAATGCTTCTACTGAAGAAACAACAGATTAAACAATATTTAATTAAACTAAGATATAATTTCTTAGTTTTTTTATTATTTAAAAAGAAGATATAAATTAATATATCTTCTGGGTTAAGTTAAGTCTATTTTAACGTCTTCGTTGACGAGTGTTTTTTTATTTGTTTTTGTTTATTTTATAATATTGTTAACTTTCTATATAGAATGGATCATCATATGTTCCTGAACCTTTTAATACTATATCATTCTTTAAATAGAAGACTGGACGAATCGAAAGCTCCACGTTGAAGTAGTGGCGATTGACATAACCACCAGGATCCACACGCCACGCCTCGAAGCTAGATGACGAGTCAGACTGTCGGCCAGCTCGCGACATGGTCCATTCATAATCTGATGATGATCCTCCATTTTTTGATATGTGCATCCAGCCTCCTGTTTTACATGCTTCATATTTGCTTCCATTATAATGACAGTTATCTGATGTTGATTGGTAATAATAATCATGTAAATATATTAATCCTATATTAGCTCCAATTTTTCCTGTCCATCTTTTTCCGGTTACTAAATCTTTACTTGATGATGTTTTACCATAATATTGTGTATCTGCTTGACCAATTTCTATTTTATATATTTCTTCTGCTGTTTTATTTGCATAATTCCATTCTATATCTCCATACCACCAGTTCCATTCTTGTATTTTATTTTTTATATTTTCATTTAGTGAACTATAAAACGTTCCATTTAGCGTGTTATATATTTCACTTTTTGGCCATTCAGGGCATCCACTTTCATCACATTTATATATGGGAATTGAAGTAGTTTCATCATTTTTTGTATTCCATACATATTTACTTATTCCCTTATTCGTAAATTGTGTTTGTTTTATTACCTTTATATTTCCACTCTCTGTGATTCCTATAATCCTGTACATGTTGTCATCATAACCATTAGTTTTTGCATTACTACAACCTGCTTCTTCTACTTTTTCTAAACATATATAATTGTTTACTTTTTTTCCTTTTAATGTATCTGCTCCTTGATATCTATACATTCCACCAACTAAAGTTTTACTTAATGCAGTACTATTATTTGCTTCCTCATTTTTTCTTAAATAATTTTCTTGCTCTGTTGGTATTACTTCGGATAATGTATATGGATCATCTAATGTTCCACTTCCATATAATGTTATGTTACTCTTTAAATAGAAAACTGGGCGGACTGCATACGAAACGAGCAAGTCGGTTGAGGCGATATTTCCGGTTTCACTCACAGACAGAGCGCTGAAGTAAGGGCTTGAGTTCGCTTGGCGACCAATACGCGACATGGTCCATTCGCGTGCTTCATTTCCAGACTCTGCTCCTCCGTTATTTCGCATATTCATCCAGCCTTGGTTTATACAATTTGCATAATCACTATTTTTTTTAGGATGACAACTAGCTTGGTTTGCTTGGTAATAATAATCATGTAAATAGATTAATCCTATATTAGCTTTATTTTCCATTTGAGTCCATCTTTGATTTGTTACTTCTGCTTTATTACTTGAACTATGTCCATAGTATTTTGTATCCATTTGACCTGTCTCTATTTGGTATACTTGATCTGCAACTAATTCTTCTACAAAACTATAGTGCATATCACCATACCACCATTTTTGCGGTTCTATTTTATTTTGTATATCTGCATTTAATGTACTTAGAAATGAACTTTCTCCTTCATTTAATATTTTATAAACATCACTTTCTGGCCATTCGGGACAACCATCATCACCACATGTTGAATCTTGATAATCTGTGTTCCATGCATATGTGCTTGTACCATTATTTATAAATTTTGTTTGTTTTATTAATTTTATACTTCCTTCGGGAGTAATTCCTATAATCCTGTACATATCATCTGATCCTGAAGAACATTTTCCTTCGAAACAGAAATAATTATTTACTTCATCATTTGTTCCTTGATATCTATACATTCCTCCGACTAAGTCATCACTTAATGTGTTATTTGTATCATCATCTTGTAATTTTTTTACTAATTTTGCTCCTTTATCTTCTCCACATTTTAAATTTCCCGCACTTATTGTTATATTTAATTCTTTATTAGCTAAATGATCTTGTTCTGCATCTTTTTTATTAACTAAATATGCATATGCATCTATTTTTGATGAACTATTTCCTGTTACTTTAAATGTTATTCCACTATATGTCTTTGTTCCTTCATCCTTAATGGTATATAAATCTAATGTTTCTTCTGGAAAATCATTACTTCCGTCTCCCTTTAAATGTAAATATAAATCTCCTTGTTGTAATGCTGCTCCCATTGAACCTTCTTCATTAGTCATTGTTACTGTTATATCTGCTGTACATTCATATTTATCTTCATTCGTTGCATCAGTTATTTCAAATTTAGTTATGGTATGTGTTCCTTCTTCTTCAGTTAACACATAATTCTTTTCATCATCTGCATAATAATTCCTTGCATTATTTGGTGCCATATCTTCTTCATCTACTATTATTTTTAAATTTGGTGTTGGTACTGAAAGAGTTACTAATCCTGATTCTTCTGTTTGTAGTGTTATTACACTACTAGTTGAATTATTTATTACTCCCATATTAAAGTAAGCATATGTAGCTCCAATTACC
Organism: uncultured Bacilli bacterium; assembly: GCA_947589495.1. GTDB lineage: Bacteria > Bacillota_I > Bacilli_A > RF39 > UBA660 > SIG200. Next base: position 61,070 of record CANQAK010000001.1, read on the forward strand.
AAGACTATCATTATTGCTACTCCAATTATTAATTTTACTTTTGTTTTCTTATCCATATTACAACTTCCTTTTTTAAATTTGTTTTATATACCGATAGGGTTATATAAAATAATAAATTAGTATTATTATTATGGTTTTTATAAACACATATTATTCTTTTACTATTTATCTGTTGTAATAAATATATCATATTTATCGTATTTGTGTATATACTTTTTTATATTTATTTGACATTTTTAAACACTAAAAAAGAAAACTATTTCAAGTTTTCTTTTTAGTGTTAAGCTTCTTCTTTTAAATTACCTAAGAATTTTTCTTCTAATACTTCACTAGCATCATCATCTAATAATTCTTTTTCTAGTTCAAGGTCAATATCACTATATTGTCTAGCACCTGTACCAGCTGGAATTAATTTACCAATAATAACATTTTCTTTTAATCCCACTAAATTATCAGTTTTACCACGCATAGCAGCATCAGTTAAAACTCTTGTTGTTTCTTGGAATGAAGCTGCAGATAAGAATGAATCAGTTTCTAATGATGACTTAGTAATACCAAGCATTATTGGATTTCCTTTAGCAGGAACTCCTCCTTTTAGAATAACTGGTTTATTACCTTCGGCAAATTCTCTTAGAGAAACTGTTAATCCTTCAACAAATTCAGTATCACCAGCATCTACTATTCTTACTTTATTAATCATTCTCTTAACAATTATTTCAATATGTTTATCATTAATATCAACACCTTGTAATTTATAAACATTTTGAATTTCTTTTAAAATATATTCTTGAGCAGTAAGTGGATTAGTAACTGCAAGTAACTCTTTAGGTGAAATAACACCTTCAGTAAGTTTATCTCCTGCTTCTACTTCATCTCCAACATCTACACGTAACTTCATATTATAATTAGTAATATGTTCTTTTACTCCGGAAGCATTTTCAATAACAATTGAATATTTACCATTTTGATCAGTAATACTTATTACTTTACCAGTAACTTCAGCGATAGTTGCTTTGAATTTAGGAACACGAGCTTCAAATAATTCTTCAACTCTTGGTAAACCTTGAGTGATATCATCTCCACCAGCAACACCACCAGTGTGGAATGTACGCATGGTAAGTTGGGTACCAGGTTCACCGATTGATTGAGCAGCCATAATACCAACTGCTTCTCCTGTTTCTACTAAGTTACCAGTAGCAAGGTTACGTCCATAACATTTTTGACATACACCATTAACTGTTTTACAAGTAAGAACACTTCTAATTTCAACTCTTTTAATACCTGCTTCCAGAATTTTAGAAACAACATTTTCAGTAATCATTTCTCCAGCTTCTAAAATTGTTTCTTTAGTTTCAGGATGAATAATCTTTTTAGATGCATATCTTCCTAAAATTCTTTCTGCTAAAGATTCAATAACAGAATTATCTTTATCATTAATTAAATCATAAACGACAACACCTTGCATTGAACCACAATCATGTTCTTTAACAATTATATCTTGAGCTACATCAACTAATCTTCTTGTTAAATAACCTGAGTCAGCTGTACGTAAAGCCGTATCTGCAGATCCTTTTCTTGATCCATGCGTAGATAAGAAGAATTCTGATACTGAAAGTCCTTCCATAAAGCATGAAGTAATTGGAATTTCCACAGTTGTACCATCTGGTTTAGCCATAAGTCCACGCATACCAGCAAGTTGTGTAAAGTTAGAAATTTTACCACGGGCACCACTGTTCATCATCATAAATATTGGATTAGTAAAGTTATCTTTAGCTATTTCTGCTAAAGCATCTTTAACTTTATCAGTAGCTTCGCTCCAAATTTGAATAACACTATTATATCTTTCAGATTCAGTAATTAAACCTTTTTGATATTGTTTATTAATTTTATCTACTCTACCTTTAGCTTCTTCAATAATATCTTTTTTAGCATCACTTCTAACAACATCAGCAGCAGAAACAGTTATACCTGCAATTGTTGAATACTTAAATCCTTGATCTTTTAATTTATCTAGCATTACTGATGTTTCAGTTGTTTTATATCTTTTAAATACTTGTGCAATAATTTGTCCTAAAGTTTTTTGAACAAACGGTGTAACTAAAGGCATCTTTTTAATTTCTTCTTCTAAATTAGTTCCCATTGGTAAGAAATATTTACTTGGAGTAATACCTTCAATATTTTCTTTAGTACCTTCATTAAGATAAGGGAAAGTATCTGGAAGAATTTCATTAAATTTAATTTTACCTACAGTAGTAACTAAATATTTATCTTGTTCTTCTTCAGTAAATAATTTATGTTTAAATGATTTTACTGGAACCGCAATTCTTGTATGTAAATCAATTTCTCTTCTTTCATAAGCCATTAAAGCTTCATTACAATTTTTATAAGCTTTACCTTCGTTATTACCACCAGCTGTTTCCATTGTTAAATAACAATTTCCTAATACCATATCTTGGCTTGGTGTAACAATTGGTTTTCCATCTTTAGGATTTAAAATGTTATTAGCTCCAAGCATCAAAATACGAGCTTCAGCTTTAGCTTCTTCAGATAAAGGAACGTGAACAGCCATTTGATCGCCATCGAAGTCAGCATTAAATGCTGTACAAACAAGTGGGTGTAAACGAATAGCTTTTCCTCCCACTAATTTTGGTTCAAACGCTTGAATACCAAGTCTATGTAAAGTTGGGGCTCTATTAAGCATTACAGGATATTCCGTAATAACATCTTCAACAATATCCCAAACACATTCATCACGACTTTCAATTAACTTTTTAGCACCCTTAATATTATGAGCTAAGCCTTTTTCAACTAAGCCATGGATAACATGAGGTTTAAATAGTTCAATAGCCATTTCTTTTGGTAAACCGCATTGATACATTTTAAGATTTGGTCCAACAACGATAACTGAACGACCTGAATAGTCAACACGTTTTCCAAGTAAGTTTTGACGGAAACGTCCTTGTTTACCTTTAAGCATACTTGATAAACTTTTTAAAGGACGATTAGAAGCTGCTGTAATACTTCTTCCTCTTCTACCATTATCGAATAATGAATCAACTGCTTCTTGAAGCATACGTTTTTCATTTTGAACAATAATAGTTGGAGCTCCAAGTTCTAGTAATTTCTTTAAACGATTGTTACGATTAATAATTCTTCTATATAAATCATTTAAATCACTTGTCGCAAATCTTCCACCATCAAGTTGAATCATTGGACGTAATTCTGGAGGTATAACAGGTAATACTGTTAAAATCATCCATTCAGGTTTATTACCTGATTCTTGGAAAGAAACTAATGCATCTAATCTTTTAACTAAACGAATTCTTTTTTGACTAGTAGCGTTTTCTAGTTCACTTCGAACACTTTCTATTTCTTTTTCTAAATCTACTCTTTTTAAAAGTTCTTGAATAGCTTCTGCACCCATACCTACTTTAAAAGTATTTCCATATTTTTCATAGTAAGCACGATATTCTTTATCTGATAATGTTTGTTTAGCTTCTAATGGAACATTTCCTGGATCAATTACAACATAGCTAACAAAATATAATACTTCTTCTAAGTCTCTTGGACTCATATCAAGAACTAAGCCCATTTTAGATGGAACACCTTTAAAGAACCAAATGTGAGAACAAGGAGCAGCAAGTTCAATATGTCCCATTCTTTCACGTCTAACTTTTGAACGAGTAACTTCTACTCCACATCTGTCACAAACAACATTTTTATATCTTAGTCTTTTATATTTTCCACATGAACATTCAAAGTCTTTTGTTGGTCCAAAAATCTTTTCACAGAATAATCCATCTCTTTCAGGTTTTAAAGTACGATAGTTTATTGTTTCTGGTTTTTTAACTTCACCATAAGACCAACTACGAATTTTTTCTGGTGATGCAATACTAATTTTTAAACCTTTAAATTTACTAACATCTATCATTTATTCCACCTCGATATCTTCTAAGTCTTCTGGAAATTCTAAATCATCTAATGGAACATCTTCTTCCATTTCATCTTCTTCAGTTGCTTTTTCTTCGAAAGGAGCTTCATTTTCTTCTTCAGTTGTTGGAATTTCTATTTCTTCAATTCTAAATGGTTCATCACCATCTTCTTCTTCCTCAATATCTTTAAATTCTAGTACATTGTCATTATTATCAACAACTTGAACATCTAAACCTAAAGCTTGGAATTCTTTTACTAATACTCTAAATGATTCTGGTACACCAGCTTGATTTACTAATTTACCTTTAACTAAAGCTTCATAAACTTTAACACGGCCAACAATATCATCAGCTTTAACGGTTAAGATTTCTTGAAGAACATGAGCAGCACCATAAGCATATAATGCCCAAACTTCCATTTCTCCAAATCTTTGTCCACCAAATTGAGCTTTTCCACCAAGAGGTTGTTGAGTAACTAATGAATATGGTCCAGTTGCTCTAGCATGTAGTTTATCATCAACCATGTGATGAAGTTTAACCATATACATAACTCCAACTGATATTCTTTGATCGAATGCTTCACCAGTACGACCATTATATAAAACAGTTTTACCATCTGCATCCATTCCAGCTTCTTTCATTTCTTCTTGAATATCTTCCCAAGATGCACTATCGAATACTGGAGTAGCATAATGAACACCTAATTTTTTACCAGCCATACCTAAGTGTAATTCTAAAATTTGGCCAATATTCATACGAGATGGAACACCAAGTGGATTAAGCATTACATCAACAGGACGACCATCTGGTAAATATGGCATATCTTCTTCTGGTAAAATTAGAGAAATAACACCTTTGTTACCATGACGTCCACTCATCTTATCTCCGATTTGAATTTTTCTCTTTTGAATTATATAAACACGAATAACTTTAGATACACCAGCAGGAAGTTCGTCACTATTTTCTTTAGTATAAACTTTAACATCATGAACAACTCCACCAGCACCATGTTCAACACGTAGTGATGTATCACGAACTTCACGAGTTTTTTCACCAAAAATAGCGTGTAATAATTTTTCTTCACTAGTTAATTCTTGAACTCCTTTTGGAGTAACTTTACCAACTAGAATATCCCCTTCTTTTACTTCTGTACCAATTTTAACAATACCTTCTGAATCCAAATTTTTACGAGCATCTTCTCCAACATTTGGAATATCTCTTGTAATTTCTTCAGGTCCTAATTTAGTATCTCTACAATCAATATCATAGTGATCTATATGTAAAGATGTATAAACATCATCTTTAACTAATCTTTCATTTAATATTACAGCATCTTCATAGTTATAACCATTATATGTCATGAATGCTACTGTCATATTTTTACCTAGGGCAAGTTCACCTTTTTCGGTAGATGGACCATCTGCAATTACTTGTCCTGCATGAACTTTATCACCTTTTTTAACTAATGGATGATGGTTAATAGAACTTGAAGCATTACTTCTTTCAAAGTTTGCTAAATGATAAGTATCTGTTCCATTTTTAACTTTAACAACAATTTTTAAACCATCAGCATATTCAACTACTCCTGGAGCTTTACAAACTACTGTTGATCCTGAATCTCTGGCTGCAATCCATTCAACACCTGTTCCAACAATAGGAGCTTCACTTGTTAAAAGTGGCACTGCTTGACGTTGCATGTTAGAACCCATAAGTGTTCTATTAGCATCATCGAATTCCAAAAATGGTATACAACTTGTTGTAATAGATACTACTTGACTTGGTGCAACATCTACATAATCAACTAAATCACGTTGTACCATTACATTATCACCATTATGACGAACTAAAATTTCATCATCAACAATTTTATTTTTATCATCTAAGGCTACTGTTGCTTGACTTATATATAAATCTTGTTCTTCATCAGCAGTCATATAAGTAATTTCATCCGTTACTACACCATTTTCTACTTTACGATAAGGTGTCATAATGAAACCATATTCATTAATTTTAGCATAACCTGCTAAGGAAGTAATTAAACCAATATTTTGTCCTTCTGGAGATTCAATTGGACAAATTCTACCATAGTGGCTAGAGTTAACATCACGAACATCCATTCCAGCACGTTCTCTTGAAAGTCCACCAGGTCCTAAACTTGATAAACGTCTTTTATCTGTAAGTTCTGCAATTGGATTAATTTGATCCATGAATTTAGATAATTGTGATGAACCAAAGAATTCTTTTAAAGCTGCTGTTACAGGACGAATATTAATTAATGTTTTTGGTGTAATATTTTCAACTTCTTGCGTAGTCATTCTTTCACGAATAACTCTTTCCATTCTTGCTACACCAGTTCTAAATTGATTTTGAATAAGTTCTCCGACTTGTCTTACTCTTCTGTTTCCTAAATTATCTATTTCATCTGTATTACCAATATCATCATGTAAATTTAAATAATAAGATACTGCAGCATAAATATCTGGAATTGTAAGTCTTTTTTCTTCCACCCCTGGTGCAATACCAATAACTTTAATAACTTTTTCATTATTTTGTTTATCGTATACTAAAATTTCTTGAATTTTATTGTAATCATCAAGTTCCATATTAGTAATAGTCTCTTTAGTACTATAACCACTTGCATAAATTTCCTTTAATTCACTTAAAACTTTTTTGTCAATTAAAGTTCCTTTAGCAAATTTAGTTTTACCATCTACTTTAATATTTTCTGCTAAAGTACATCCTAAAATTCTTTCACAAACATTTAATTTTTTATTAAATTTATAACGTCCTACTTTAGCTAAATCATAACGGAATCTATCAAAGAATCTAGTTATTAATTGGTTTTTAGCACTATCAAGAGTAGCAGGTTCTCCCGGTCTTAATTTTTCATAGATTTCAATTAAGGCTTCATCAGTATTTTTAGTACTATCTTTTGCAATAGTATTTTTAATAAATTCATTATCTCCAAATACAGAAATAATATCTTCATCACTTGATAATCCTATTGCTCTTAAGAATGTTGTAATTGGAACTTTTCTTGTTCTATCTATACGAACATATACAATATTTTTAGCATCAGTTTCAAATTCTAACCAAGTACCTTTATTAGGTATAATTTCTCCTGATATAATATGACGTCCATTTTTATCAATTTCTCTTTTAAAATAAATAGATGGACTTCTAACAAGTTGGGAAACAATAACTCTTTCAGCACCATTAATAATGAATGTTCCAGCTTCAGTCATTAAAGGCATATCTCCTAAGAATATTTCTTGTTCCTTAACTTCTCCAGTTTCATGAATGAAAACACGTGCTTCAACTTTTAATGGAGCCGCATAGTTTACCATTCTTTCTTTTGCTTCTTTAATAGAATATCTTGGAGTTTCAAATGAATAGTCCCCAAATTCTAAAGAAATATTTCCCGTAAATGATTCCACAGGAAATAAATCATCAAAGACTTCTTTAATTCCATTTTCTAAGAAGTTTTGATAACTTTTCTTTTGAATTTCTAATAAATCTGCAAGTTCTAGCGTATTTTTTGATTTTGCAAAGCTTCTTCTTTCTCGATAATCACCAAATTTTAAGGTTTTATAAGCCACGATATCACCCCTATACATAGATTAAATTTTGAAAAATATAAATACGTCACCAATTTAAAATTGTATCAGCAATTTATAATAAAGTCAACTAATTTTTAGCACGAATTACCCAAAAACCTTTACTTCTACCAACTAAATGACACGTATAATCTTTTTCAAGCTCTTTTTTTAAACTTTTGGCACCTTTATCTTTTGATATTACAAACCATATTTCCCCATCTTTATTTAATCTTGCTAAACCACCTTTAATAAAATTTATTAAAACTTCTTTTCCTGCCCTAATCGGTGGATTAGTAATAATTAAATCATATTTGTCTTCTACATTTTCATAGATATCACTAATAAATACATCAACATCTACTTCATTTAAATCTGCATTAATTTTACATAAATGAACTGCTCTTTTATTGATATCACACATAGAAACATGTTGTTTTAAAACTTTACTTAAAACGATTCCAATGAAACCATAACCACAACCAATATCTAATATTTTATTATAAGAACGTTCATTATTTGCAAAAAAAGTTTTAACTAAAAATAAACTAGCATAATCTACTTTATTTTTTGAAAAAACTCCATTATCACTTTTAAACATAAAATTATATGCATCATAAGAAAAATTTATTTCTCTTATTTCACTTTTTAAATCTTGATTGTTGGTAAAATAGTGTTCCAATTATTTTTCCCCGTTTCTCGTATAATTAGTATAACATAATTAAAATTTTGAAACAAGTTAAAATTATTAAAAGACTATTCATCGCATAAAGAATAGTCTACTTCATTATTATTTAATAAAATATTTTTATTTTCACTACAAGATAAAATATTAAATTTTTCTAATTTATATAATTTTTTATTATCTATTTCTCTTATTTCACTATTATTTATTATTTCCTCTAAAGTAATTTTACCATCTTTTAAAGCATAAGATAATTCGTATTTATCTATCTTATAATCTAAATAAATATTTTCAATACATTTAGTATAAAAATTATCAGTGTATTCTTTTATGGAGTTATCACAATTATTACTCAAGATTACTTGAAAATCATACTTATCATATAAATCATTTTTTTCAATAATACTACTAGTTAGAGAAAGTTCCATCGAATCTTTATTAAAATTTTCAAGTAATCCTACTACTGTTATATAATCATATATCTTATAATTAGAAATATTTATATTTTTTAAATTAACAGTTAGTTTACTAGTTTCATTAAATTTAACATAACCATTTATAGCATTATCTTGTATTGTATACTCTCTTAATTCAATACTTGTATTACCATTTATTTTACTTATCTTCCCTGTTATTTTAATAAAATCATTTTTATATTCATGAAAACTTTCTTCTGGTTCATTTAAAAGTTTATTAATATCAATATTTTCTAACATAGTTGGTGAACATGCAAAATTCTTTTCATAATCATTATCAAATATATATTCATTTTGACATTTAAATACTCGATAAAAAATACTATTATATATTGATACATCATCATTTATTTTATTTTCTAAAACATAGATAGGACTTAATTTTAATGTATAAGTCTTAATATAATCTATACTATAAGTTAATAAAACTAAAATTATTGGTAAATATATAAGTAAAAAAATATTAGTTTTACTTTTAGTTGCTAAAAATATGTCAATTAAAAGAATACCAAGTGCTACAGAAATTAATTTATAAACACTATAAAAATTTAAGAAAAATGGTCCTATTATTAAAATTAAACCAATTATTAATAAAATTATTCTTTTCTTTTCCATATTTTTAACCTCACATATATTATACTCTAAAAATGAATCTAAAAAACAAAAAAAGTTAGCAACTGCTAGCTTTTTTACTTAAATTTTACTTATTAATTTAAAGCGTCTTTTAATTTGCTTCCAGCTTTGAATGAAGCAACTGTTTTTGCAGGAATTTTTAATGGTTCTTTTGTTAATGGATTAATTCCTTCTCTAGCAGCTCTTTTTTTAGCACTAAAAGTTCCAAATCCTACTAAAGTAACCTTTCCTTCTTTTTTAAGACCAGTAGTAACTCCTTCAAATACTGCATCAACTGCTCTAGCTGCAGCAGCCTTTGATAAATCTGTAGCTTCAGCAACAAATTCTACTAATTCTGTTTTAGACATGTTTTTTACCTCCTCATTTTTTATTAAACATTATCTCTATGCTTAGACATATTGTCCTCACATAATAAGATTATCAAAAATATCTTTTAAAATCAACTAAAAACATCAATATTTACTATTAAATTACACTTTTTTGATAATTTAAATTACTTCTTCTATAAAAATCGGCTGTCTTAAATGTCCATTTTTAGTTTTCTCTAAATATTTTACAAGACATTTATATTTAGGAGTTATATATTTAATATCTTCTTTATAATCAGAAAAAGAACTTGTTTTTCTTAAATTACTTTTTATTATTTTATTATATAGTTTATGTCTTTTATTCATGGATACTTTTCCTAAAAACATTAATTTATTTTTTTTATAACTACCCAAATATAAAGTAATACTTTCATTTTTATTGGTGTCAGTAAAACCTCCAATATAAAAAGTATCTTTCTTTAAATTTTTTATTTTAATCCAGTTAAAACTTCTTTTATCTATTAAATAATTACTATCCCCTTTTTTAGCAATAATACCTTCTAACCCTAATTTTTTAACTGACTTAAATAAATCTTTTCCTCTTTTCTCAATATATTTATTTTTCATAAAATAATCATTTTCTTTATATTTTTTTAAAATTTCTTTTCTTTCCATCAAACTTAAATTAGTTAAATCTTTATTTTCATACAAGATATCAAAACAAACAAATACGACCGGATCACTTTTACTCTTTTCATTTATTTTAATTGTGTTTTTCAAGTGCTCTCTTTCTTGTAATTTACTAAAAGATGATTTACCATTTACAAAAGATACTATTTCTCCATCAAAAATAGTATTTTTACTAACTAAATCTTTAATACTTGCAAGTTCAGGAAATAAATGAGTTATATCTTTTTTATTTCTTGTTTGAACTACTACTTTTTTAGGACTTGCAAAAATTACTGCCCTTATACCATCAAATTTAATTTCAAAAATATAATCATCTGAATCAAAAGGTTTTTGAATCTCTTTTAAAAGCATTGGTACCCAATCATGATTTTGCCAAATATTTTTCATTTTTTCTTCAAACTCTTTTCTAAAGCCTCTAATAAATCACTAATTTGTTCTTTTTGTTTTTTCTTAACACCTTTAACTTTTTTACCATTTAATTTATCTGAAATAGCATCTTTAATATTATTTTGATATTCATCTTGATAAGTTTCCGGCTCAAATTTACCACTTCTTTCTTCAATTAATTTAATGGCTAAATCTAATTCTTTTTCTTTAACATTTTTATCAATTTCTACTTCAGGAAGTATTACTTCTTCTTGAAAAAACAAAGTTGTCATAATAATTCCAAACTTAGTGAACCTTAAAATACAATAATAAAATTTACTTCCAATAACTGTTTTTGCTAATGCTACCTTTTTGGTTTTTTTTAAAGCTTCACATAGTAAATTGTAAGCTTTGCTTACTTTTTCAGTACCAAGCATATAACTTTTTTCATAATAAGCTGGATCAATTTCATCAATTTTAATAAATGAAACTATTTCAATTTCTTTTTCATTTTCTGGTTTTAATTTATTTAATTCTTCTTTAGGAAAAGTTAAATATTTATCTTTTTCATATTCATAACCTTTTATTATATCTTTTTCTTTAACTTCTACTTTACAATGATCACAATATTTGACATATTGAATACGATTTAAACATTTAGCATGTAATTGATTAAAAGATGTATCATTATTTCTTATTATAGGGTTCATAATAACAGGAATATTTACAAGGCCAAAAGAAATATTACTATGGATATTAGGCATAATTATCACCAATTATAGTATTTACAAATGGAATAATATTTATGTATAAAAGAATTTATTATTCTCAAACTATTAAAGTGATATTATGAAAGATAATTTAAAAAAGTATAATGAAAAAAGAGATTTTAAAAAAACAAAAGAACCAGTTGGAAAGATAAGTACCTCTAAAAAAAAATTAAGGTTTGTAGTTCAACACCATATTGCTCGGAAAGATCATTTTGATTTTCGATTAGAATGGAATGGAACATTAAAAAGTTGGGCTGTTCCTAAAGGACCATCTTACAATACGAAAGATAAAAGATTAGCAATTATGGTTGAAGATCATCCACTAGATTATCGGACGTTTGAAGGCACAATTCCCCAAGGGGAATATGGTGGAGGGACAGTTATGGTTTGGGATGAAGGTTACTGGGAACCAACTCATAAAATTCCTAAAAACTTTAATTTAGAGTCCATTAAATTTACTTTAAATGGAAAAAGATTAAAAGGTAAATGGACTCTTGTTCACTTAGAAGATAAAAATTGGTTACTCATTAAAGAAAAAGATGAATATCATGAATTTGATGATATTAAAAAGATTACTAAAAGTATTAAAACTAAGAGAACTATGGAAGAAATAGCTAATCATAAAAGTATAAAAAATACTAAAACTATTAAATCTAAAAATATAGTTGAAGATATTCTAATATCTAATCCTGAAAAAGTTATTTTTAAAAATCCTAAAATAACTAAATTAGATATTGCTATGTACTATCATAAAGTTGCTAAAAGAATGCTTCCTTTTTTAGAAAATAGACTTATTAGTACTATTCGTATGCCAGATGGATTTAATGGAGAAAAATTTTTTAAAAAACATTTAGAAAATAAAAATAAAGGAATTGGTAAAAAAATTATTAAAAGTGAAAAAGATCATAAAAATGATTATTATTATATAAAAAATAGTGAAGGTTTAATTAGTGAAGTGCAAATGAATAGTTATGAATTTCATACTTGGGGAAGTACCACAAAAAATTTAGATCATCCAGATATTATGGTATTTGATTTAGATCCTGATGAAAAATTAAGTATTAAAAAATTAAGAGAAGGTGTTTTAGATTTAAAAAGTATTTTAGATGAATTAAAATTAAAATCATATCTTAAAACTAGTGGTGGTAAAGGTTATCATGTAGTAGTTCCAATAAAACAAAAAATGAATTGGGAAGAATTTAGAAAAACTGCTAAAAATATTGCAAAACTTATGGAAACAAAATGGAATGATAAATATACAAGTAATATTCGTCTTAAAAATAGAAAAGGAAAAATATTCATTGATTGGGTAAGAAACACAAAAAGTGCAACAAGTGTTGCACCATACTCGATTCGCTTAAGAAAAAAATGTAGAGTTTCAATGCCAATTAAATGGAGTGAATTAAATACTGTTACTCCAGATGAAATAACTATGGAAGAAGCAATAAAAAGGTTAAAAAGAAAAGATCCCTGGATTCAATTTTGGGATTAATCTTTAAAACCTTTTTTTAATAAACCTAATTTAATACGTTCTTCTAATTCTTTACCAGAATATTTTTTACTTAATTTAATTTTTAATTTTTCATATTCTTTATTTTTTATTTCATCACTATCTTTAATTTCATAACTAGAAAGAATATTTATAATATCTTCTTTATAAAATCCTCTTTTATATAAATCATTTATAATTTTTTGTTTTAAATTATTTGCTGATAAATTATGATTAACTTCTAACTTTTTTTTAATATATTTATTAATTTTATTTAACCAAATATTTTCATCAATAGTTTGTAAATAATTATTAATTTGGGATTTTTCAAATCCTAGCCTATTTAAATCAAAAGATATTTTATTTTGCCCTACTAATTTTAAATTAATAGCATCATTAGTATAAGCTTTTATATAATTTATATCATTTAAATAGCCCTCTTTTTTTAATCTATTAATTGTATAATCAATTGCTTCTTTAGAAAAATCTTTTAATTTCTTTTCAATTTCTTTTTCTGTTCTTAATTTAATATTTAAATATTTAAGTGCAATATTGTAACTTTCTAAATAACTATTATAAATAGTTATTTGTTTTAAATTTTCTTCAGAAATTTCTTTTTTTAATAAAAGTTCATATTTTAAAATAACGTCATCATATAAATTTATTTTATTATTATTTGACAACGTTATTTCATAAATATTTCCTTTTTTCTTTTTATAATTTATTATTTTCATAATCTTTACATGCTTCACTTAAATCTTTAATTAAATTATCTACATCTTCCATTTTTTCAAGTTTTGCTCCACTGGCATATTTATGCCCTCCACCATTATATTTATTAGCAATTTTATTAATAATAGGTCCTCTACTTCTAATACTTATTTTATATTGATTATTTTTAACATCTTCTGTTATAAAAATCCAAACTAATAATTCATCAATAAAGTTATAACTATTAATTAAATTTGATGGAGTGGCTGTATCAACATTATAATCTTTTAAATTTTGATTACTTATTTTTATATATCCTAATTTATTTTCATCAATAATTAAATTATTTGTAATAAAAGCAATAAATTTGTATTCAGAAAAAGGTCTTGTATAGAGAATATCATAAAGATTTGTAAAATCTATTTTACTTTTTTCTAGTAACTTCTTTACTGTATCAAATGTTTCAATGGTTGTATTTTTTAAAGAAAATCTTTCACTATCAGAAACAATTCCTAAAAATAAATTTTCAGAAATTTTAGTATTTAATTTTAATTTAGTATTTAAAATTAATTCCGCAACCATTTGACATGTACTAGATTTCTTCTCATCACACCAATCAACAATACCTTTTATATCTTCTTTAGGATGATGGTCTATTTTTAAAATATTTTTATAATTTAAATTTTCTATACCATCTACTCGATTATAATTGGGAACATCTAAAACAATTAATAATGGTTCATGTAAATCATTATAATTGGGATGATCTAAATTACCATACGTTTTAAATTTTGATACTCCTGCTCCTACAGCATAAACATGTTTTTTAGGAAAAGTTAATTTAATGGAATCTCTTAAAGCAATTTCAGAAGCAATTGCATCGGGATCAGGACCAATATGTCTTGCAATTACTATATCATCATATTTTTTTATTTCTTTATATATTTTGTTTAATAAAGTTTTGTTTATTATTTTAATCACCAACTAACTAATTAATTCCATTGTTTCAAGAGCAATCATTAATTCTTCATTAGTAGGAATAACATATACAGGAACACTAGATTTATCACTAGAAATAATTCCTTCATTAACATCTAAGTAAGATGCTGTATTCATATTCTTTTCATGATCAATAAATATATTTAATGAACCTAATTTATTTATAATATTTTCTCTAAATTCACGAGCATTTTCTCCAAGACCTGCAGTAAAGACTAAAGCATCTACTTTGCCATCAAGTTCTACATAATATTTAGCAATATAAGATACTATTTTATCAATATACATATCATTTGCTAAGATACTATATTTATCTCCTTTAACCATTTGTTCTTCAATATCACGATGATCAGAATATTTTCCACTTATTCCTAAAAGTCCACTTTCTTTATTTAAAATATTATCTACTTCTTGAATAGATTTACCAGTTTTTTCCATTATATAAGGAATTAATGAATAATCAATATCGCCACATCTTGTTCCCATCATAATACCAGCATTTGGACTGAATCCCATTGATGTATCAATACTTTTACCATTTTTAATACAACAAATACTGCCACCACTACCAATATGACAACTTATAACATTAACATCTTCTTTATTTAATATTTCTTGAACTCTTTTTGTTATATATTTGTGACTTGTTCCATGAAAACCATATTTACGTACTCCATAATCTTTATACCAATTCATAGGTACAGCATATAAATATTCTTTTTCTGCCATTGTTTGATGAAATGCTGTATCAAAAACTCCAACCATTGGGGTATTAGGTAAAGCATCTCTAAAAGCCTTTACTCCAACTATATTAGCTGGATTATGAAGAGGAGCCAAACTAGATAATTCACTTACTGTTTTAATTACATCATCATCAATAATAACAGATTTATTATATTTATCTCCTCCATGAACTAAACGATGACCAACACCATCAATTTCATCTAATGAATTAATTATTTTATTATTTAATAATTCTTCAATTAGATATTTAATCGCATCACCATGTTCTTTTAAAGAAGCTTCCTTTTTAATTTTTTCACCATTAATTTTAATACTATAAAAACTTCCTTCAAGTCCTATTTTTTCAAAATAACCACTTATTAATTCTTTTCTTTCAGGTAATTCAATACAATTAAATTTTAATGAAGAACTACCTGCATTTACTGATAATATTTTCATTTTTTTACACCTCTAAAACAATTATAACCAACAATTTCTTTTTTGTAAACAAAGAAAAAGGTAGCATTTAATGAGTTTTAAAAATAAATTCCATCAATCATTTGCTACCCTTAAATAAATATATATCTTATCTTTTTCTAGTTCTAATTAATTCTGAAACTGGAACAAAATTAGTACCTAATTCTTCTGAAACATTTTCTTTACCTAAATGAACAGCATTAATCCAACTTAATAATTGTTCAGTACTATCAATTACTTCAATTCCATTCATATTTTGTGGAGTTAAATAAGTTAAATTAGAAATATATGTTTTATTTACTAAACCACTTTCATAACTTTCAACAAAATGATCAGTACCCTTAGTAAATAAACCAAAAGTTACACAAATAAATATTCTTCTTGCTCCCCTTTTTCTAAGTTCTTCTGCAGTAGTTAAAATAGTTTCACCACTAGAAATCATATCATCAACAATTATTACATCTTTTCCTTCAGGACTAAAACCTACATATTGTTTTGACTCTAAAGGATTTTTACCATCTACAATTTTGGTAACATCTCTTCTTTTAGCAAAAAAAGCATGATTACATCCAAATCTATCAGCAAAATGTCTTGCTCTTAAAATAGCTCCTTCATCTGGTGATACAATTAAAATATTTTCTGGATGTTTATAATCTATATCATCTCTTAAAACTAATTCTGTTAACATTTCATTAGTTATAAACATATTATCAAAATTATGTTTAGATATAGAAGCCGCTACATTTGGATCATGTGAATCCACTGTTAAAATATTTTTAAATCCTAGATAATGACATTCTCTTAAATAATCAGCAGCTTCCATTGATTCTCCCACTACTTTTCGATGTTGTCTTCCATAAGGTTGAAAAGGAATAATTAAATTTATTCTCCCAGGATTATTTCTAAGTCCTCCAACGACTCTACTTATATCTCTTACATGATCATCTGGTGAAAGAATTTTTCCTGTATAAGGATTTGGTGTTTTATCATTGACATCGCTAATAATAAAAACATCTTGTCCTCGACATTCAGTTGGTAAAGTAACCTTACCTGAACCATCTTGAAAACGAATAAATTCAGCTTTTACTACACTATCCTTTTCTACAATTTCTCTTAATTTTGGTAAACAATTATTGACAAAAATTAATTTCTTTTCCATAAAGTCCCTTTCTAAAATTCTTAGTACAACTTTATAGAAAACTTTTAAAAAGTATATAAAAAGGTGTACTAAAAAAACTCCCACAAATACCCTTTTTATTTCATAACTTAATTATAAAAAAAGAAATAATTTTTGTAAAGTAAAAACTAAATTATTTCTTAATTTCATTTCTTACTGAGTGACTTTTACTTTTCATACATAAAATATCACTATTTTTTTGATTCCTTTTACTACTTTCAATATTATATTCATAAGGATTAAAATAATTTTTCAACATTTCTTTAAAACTATCTTCTAATAAATCATTACCACGATAAAAATTATTATTACTAATCATTTTTTTCACCATTATTATTATGGTAAAAAAATTCAAATTAATACATTATAATAAATCTTTAAATGTTTCATCTTCACTAGTTATAGTAATAACACGTTCATTTTTTACTGCCTCATATATTAATGAGTCATAATCTATTAAATTTTCATATTCTTGACATTTTTCTTTACTTGGGTTAATTACTGGATGATCAGGCACAAAAATAGTACAACAATCTTCATAAGGCAATATACTTATATCATAAGTATCAATTTTTTTGGCTAATTCAATTATTTCTAACTTATCAAAACAAGCAACTGGTCTTATTACAGGTATTTTAACAACTTCATTAATTACATTCATACTTGTTAAAGTTTGACTAGCTACTTGTCCAATTGATTCTCCATTAATAATTACTTTGGCACCTCTTCTACTAGCAATAATAGCACTTATTCGATAAAACATTCTTCTCATAATTGTAATTAAATATTCATGAGGAATATTTTTATAAATTGCTTCTTGTATTTCCGTAAAATTGATAACATGTAATTTAATATCTATATTATATAGAGCTAATTTTTTAGCTAATTCTTTTACTTTATTTAAAGCAGCTTCACTTGTATGTGGAGGGCTTTCAAAATATACAGCCTCTATTTTAACTCCTCTTTTAATCGCTAAATATCCTGCGACTGGTGAATCAATTCCACCACTAAGCATCAATATTCCTTTACCTAAAGTAGATACAGGATAACCTCCTAATCCTTTAAAATTATCAAAATATATTAAAACTTCTTTTAATCTAATTTCTACATTAACAATTACTTCAGGATTATTAACATCAACTTTTTTATCAGGAATATTTTTTAAAATATGAGCACCTAAAACTTTTCTTAAAGTCATTCCATCGATTGGATAACTTTTATCACTTCTTTTTACTTCAACTTTAAAAGTTTTAAAATCTTTATTATTTAAAAGTTTAATTATATTTTCTTTTATATTATCTAAATCTTTTTCAATTATTTTATAAGCAACAACTATTTCATGAATTCCAAAAATATTTTTTAATTTACCAATAACATTATCAAAATTTCCTTCTTTTGTACTTATAAACATTCTTCCATAATCATAAGTAATATTTACATCATTTTTTAAAGTTTTCTCTATATTATCATGTAACACTTTTAAGAAAAAATTTCGATTATCTTTTTTTGTTGATAATTCACCATACTTTAAAAATATAACTTTTTGCAAATTCTTCACCCACCAATTAAATTTTTTAATTTGTTATATTCTACCTCAAATATTTCTAAAAATCTATTTATTTCTAAAACTGTTGTTAAATGAGACAAACTGATTCTCATACAAGACTTACTTCTTTCTAAATCATTATAAATTGCCATTACCCCATTAGAAATCTCATTGGGATTAGTAGTATTTACATATACTTCATGTTCAGATAATGCATTTGATAAACTTGCTGCAATAATATTTGAAAAACTTATACTTAAAATATGTGGAATAGAATATTTTGTCTTATTTATTTTTATTCCCTCTATTTTTTCAAGTTTACTTATTATTCTTTCATTTAATAAGGATACATATCTTTCCCTTTTATCTAAATCTTTTATGGCATTTTTTAAAGCATCTTTCATACTTACTATTAGTGGTAAAGCTGGCATACCAGGTCTACCATTATTATTTTTATTATCACCATACATTAAAGGTGTAATTTTTATTTGACTATTCTTATATAGAAATCCTATTCCTTTAGGGCCATATATTTTATGGGCTGACACACTACCTAAATCAATATCTCTAAAATTAATTGTTGTTTTTCCAATAGCTTCTGTTAAATCAGAATGAAATAATGTATTAGGATTTTCTTTTTTAATAATTTGTCTTAACATTTTTAAAGGTTGTCTTACACCAGTTTCATAATTGACAGCACTAATACTTACTAAAATAGTATCTTCTCTGATTATTTTTTTTAAATCATCAAAAACAATTAATCCATCTTTATCATTATTTACATAACTAATTTCAAAACCTATACTTTCTAGGTAATCACAAATTACATAGATTGATGGGTGTTCTAATTTTGAAACTATAATATGTTTACCTTTTTTATGATTTGCAAGAGCTCCACCAATTAAAGCCATATTATTTGCTTCTGTACCACTACTAGTATAAATTATTTCATTTTCCATAATACTAAACATATTACTTATTTCTTTAGTAGTATTATTTAATAATTCTTTTGCCTTTAAACCTAGCCCATTATTAGAAAATAATGAACCTATATATTCTTTGCTAACACGAGCGTATGTATCTAACGCATCTAAAGAAATTGGCGTAGTAGCAGCATAATCAAGATAAATCATATTATCACTCCATATTTATTATAAATGTTATTTTTAATAGATACAAGTTTTATCATTTTAATTTTTCATAAGTTTTGAAATATTTTTTATACACTTATCCTTGTATATAGTTCAACTTTATTTAATATTAACATTATTCACTTCTTTTCTTTTATTTTTTTAATAAGTTTTTGTATTTCATTTTTTGTTAAATCTGTATATTTTATTATCTTATCTATTCCCATTCCATCTATTATCATTTCTTTAGCTGTTTTTATTCTTGTTTGTTCTATACCTTTTAATTCTCCTTTTTGTTCACCCTTTTCATATGCAAGGTTTTCTCTTTGTTTTTGGATTATTCTATTCTCTTCCTCTATACTTATCGTTCTTGTATATGATCCATCTTCATTTAATATAAACACTTCTTCACTCACTTCCTTTACTATTTCATCTTGTTTACTTAACATCTTTAATTCTTTTTTATTAGCACTTAACATTACTAAGTATATGTGTCTTTTATCTCCTTCTATATTTCTTCTATACCATTCCTCCTTATACTTTTCTAAATTTACTGTTATTATCTTAAAATTTTCATTGTATTTCTTTTTACTTTCTTCTTCACATATATAATATTTCTCTTTTAATTTCTCTCCTCCTTTATTATAATTTAAATTTATTTGTACTACTTTATCTCTTGGTAGTTTTTCTCCTCTTTTTATTGTCTCACTATATATCGATGTATAATATACTAAATTTCTCTCTTTTATTATCTCATCATATCTTGTATTTATCTCTACATTTATTATTTTATCTTTTACTTTGGCTAATATATCTACTGTTTTATACTTACTATATTTCTTCTTTACTTTTATATATGTTGGTACATATTTTATTACTTCTACTTCTTCCTCCAATATATCTGTCAATATTTTATTTATGGCTCTTGTATCTTTTCCACATATTACACTTTTGTTAAATACTCGATCGTATTTTAAATTATAAATTTTGTTGGCATAATCATTTTTCCTTTCTAATTGTTGTTTTCTTCCCTTTAACTTTACAATTCCCAATACAATCATTAACATTTATTTTTTTATCTTTTTCTATTTTACTCCTTTCACTATTATCTATTTCCTTTTTTTTATTTTAAATTTTTTTAAAACAATACAAAAATGTTGCTATGTAGGAAAACCTACATTTTTATATTAGTATTATATGGACCAAATATTACATTTTTATATTGACTTTAACACTAATATAATTTTGTAGGAAAATCTACATATTTATATTAACACTATCACCTTTCTAAATTCCTTTTTTCTATTTTACTCCTTTACTATTATATATCTTTCTTTTTCTTACCTTTCCTTTTTTTATTTTAAAAAAAGAGCAATATTTTAAATTACTCTTTACTTACCATTATTAACCATTTCTATATTCTTCTAATAATCTTTTATGAATTCCCGGTTCAATTATGTTAATAGCATTAATAGCTTGTTCTAAACTATTTTTAAAATTTCCTTTATAAAATGCTGTTTCAGCTTTAGCAAGTCCAAAATCCACATCTTTATTTACTACTCTATATCTATTTCCATATACTATAGCTGTCTCAGCCATTTTAGCTGTCTTAATTGTTTCATTAATAGTATTATATACTTTCAATACTAAATCTCTTGCTGTATCTACTCTTAAATTTAAAGTTTTAATTGAAATTGGTCTTTTATCTAATTCTTTTACCATTTCATTTATTGCCAGAGTTGCTTCACTTAATTCTACATAATAATTTTTTGGTATTACCGGTAGTTTATAACTTCTTACTTTTTCTTTAGCTTGTGATAATATATCTTTAATTTCATCTAATTGATCTCTAGCTCTTAATTCATCTTCTTTTAAACTTCCTAATGTTCTTAAAGCAACATTTAATTTTTCTTCAGATTTAGTAAGTTTATTATTAATAATCTCCATTTCCTTGGCTAATCTTGAATAAGCTAAAGTTTTATTTCTTTCCATTTCTACTATATGATCATAAGATGCTCTAATACTAGCAAATTCTTCTTTAATTTCACTAATTACTAATACTTCATCATCTGATAAATCATAGCTATATTTTATATCATCAATTTTACGATATAATTCATTATTTATTTTTTCCAATTTACTTACTTTTATTAATATACTTCTTTTATAACCTTCATATAAATTTTTAGTTATTTTTTCTTTATCAAAATCATTATACAAAGAATCAAAATAATCAAGCATTGTTTTAAGTTCAAAAACAGAATCAACAAC
The DNA here is from genome assembly GCA_947589495.1 of uncultured Bacilli bacterium. Taxonomy (GTDB): domain Bacteria; phylum Bacillota_I; class Bacilli_A; order RF39; family UBA660; genus SIG200. Next base: position 83,049 of record CANQAK010000001.1, read on the forward strand.
ATTTAAAACATTTAATCTACTAAAAACATCTTGAATTTTTTTATTAACTTCATCAATATTATATTCGATATTTAAATAATCTAAATTGTAACCTTCTAATTTCATTTTATGATAGATATTATTAATATCTTCTATTCTTTTAGGTATTAATACTCCCCCAAGATTAACAATTGTTTTAGTTTCATTTATTACTATTTTTAAATTACCTATAACTTCATCAATTGCTTTAACTATTTTTCCAACTTCTAAATATTCATTTTTTTCCATAGCATCTTCAAAAGCTAAAAATAATTTATCAACATTTTCAAATTGTAATTCAATTGGATTTTTAATTATTTCAAAATCTTTTTCATTAGTATTATATAAATTTCTAATCTCTCGATAATCTGCTTTTAATTTAATAATTGTTTCTCTATTTCTTTCTTCAGATAAAGTTATCTCTCTAATTTCTTCCAGTAAAAAATCAGCTTTAGTTTTTAAATAATTAATATCTAGTTCAACATTTATTAAACTTTTCTTTAGTTTTTCATATTCTCTTTCATTAAAATCATTTTGTAACTCAATTATTTCATCAGTTATTTTAGGAATTTCTTTATCTCTAATATCTTCAAATCTTTTTTGCCAATTACGATATTTTTTCTTTAATTCATTATTATTTACTAATGCTTCAACTTTATTTAATTCAGATAAAATACTACTTGAAATTATTAAATTTTTATCTCGTTCTAAACCATTTATTTCATCAGTCAATATTTTTTTATATCTTTTATTCATTACTAATAAAACAATGACTACTATAACCATTGTAATAATATAATATGCTACCGCTATAAGTAAAAAAGTTTCTCTACTCATATTATTCACCTTTACTATAAACATTTTAACATATAATTTTCTTTTTTAGAATATACGAATCGACAATTTTAGTAATTTGTTAATATTTGTCACATTATGTAGTTAATAATATGTTAAAAACTAAAAAAAGGGAGTCGTTACTCTCCCAGGGTTAAGTTAAGTCTATTTTTACGTCTTCGTTGACGAGGGATTTTATTTGATTTAGTATTTTATCAATTTGCTATGTAGAATGGATTAGTAGTTGATCCTTCTCCTTTTAGTTCAATATCATTCTTCAGATAGAAGACTGGACGAACTGGGGCTGCAGCCCCTAAACTGGCGTTCGCGACATTGCCATTTCCTGCTGTAGTCACCCACCACGCATTGAAACCAGAGAGCGAGTCACCCGTTTGACCTATACGTGACATGGTCCATTCATCGTCAGATGAAGTTCCTCCATTTTTTGATATGTGCATCCAACCTTGACTTATACAACTTGCATAATGATTATTCTTTACACGATGGCAACTTTCTTGGTTTGCTTGATAATAATAGTCATGTAAGTATATTAATCCTATATTACATTCTGATCTTTTTGTCCATTTTTGATCCGTTACTTCTGATTTATTGGATTTTGTTGGTTCATAGTATTTTGTTTCTTTTACTCCTGTTTCCACTTGGTACAAATCATCCACACCTAGTGTTCCTACATAATCATAATGCATATCTCCATACCACCAGTTCCATTTTTGTATTTTTCCTTGTATATCGCTAATTAAACTATTATAAAAATTTGTATTTAATGTTGTATATATTTCACTCTCTGGCCATTCAGGACAACCTTTATTTCCACATGTTGAATTTTGATATTTTGTGTTCCATACAAAGTCTGTTGTACTTCCATTATTATATTTGGTTTGTTTTATGACTTTGATATTTCCTTCTGGAGTTATTCCTATGATTCGATACATGTTGTTATCATTTGTTTCCAAACATCCTGCTGTTCCTACTTCTTTCAAACATATATAGTTATCTACTGTTGGTCCTTGATATCTATACATTCCCCCAAACCAAAATATCACTTAATGTATTATTTGTGTCATACTTTCTTAAATCATCTACTAATGATTGTTTTTTATCAAAATACAAATAACAACGTGATGTTTTATTTGTACTTACTGTTATTTTGTTACTATCCGAATCATATTCTAAACTATTTTCTATTTTTTCTCCATTTACATCCATACACCCTGATTTTGAATCATTTAACTTATAACCTTTTCCTGGAAATACTTCACTAGGAGCATATTCCCCATTATTTCCTTTTACCATTATTGCAAACATATTATTTTTTTCTACTTCTTTTAACCTTACTTCATCTAATGTTGCATTTACCGATTTATTTTTGCTTATAAAAACTATACTTATTGTTAATAATAATATTATCATACTAAATATTAGTATTTTATTTCTATAATGCATTTAACTTCACCTCTATAAGACTACTGACAGTAGTCTTTATAAAAAGATAATAGCAAATCTAAAGACTATTGTCAATGGTCTTTTTAAAATTATAGAAATAAAATACTTTATACTGTAAAAAGTAGGTGGAAATATGGAATTTAAAGCTAATGATTATAAACCTAATGAAACATTTAAATTTATAAGACAATGTACTGGTTTAACTCAAAAAGAAATGGCTGAAAAAATGCATAAATCAAAAAACTGGGTTAAAGCTAATGAACAAGCAATTTCAAGATACTACTTTGAAGATTTACTTAAAATGGCAAATATGTTTGATATAGAAATTAAAATAATAAAAAAATAGGTAAAAAAAATATTTCTTTTAAAAGAGATATTTTTTTTACAACTATTTCAGACTGTTGACAAATAGGTAAAAAAATTACTTATTTGTCTTTTATTTTGAAAAATTATAGATATTATTAGAAA
>CANQAK010000002.1 GCA_947589495.1 uncultured Bacilli bacterium
AAAATCATCATAAAGCCATATAAACACTAGGCTAAACGATGATTTTTTGCTTTATTAACTGTCAAACTCGGGTTATATCACAAATTATTATTAATTAGAATAATCCTTTAATACTATCCACTTCCTTTTTATTCCATAACCTTCTAATTTAATTATTCCTTTTATTTTTAATATTTTAATATATCTTCTTACTGTTCTTTCACATACCAAATATTTTTCTTTTAAATATTCTTCTGTCACATAATTATTTAATTTTATCTCTTCAAAAAAACAATTTAATAATTTTTCATTTATGGTTTTCATAATTTTCTCCCTCAATATTTATATAATGTTAAAAACTATGAAAATCCTTTTTAATAAACAAAAAAAATTCACAAAATGTGAATTATTTTACAAATGGTATTAAAGCCATATGTCTTGCATATTTAATTTGTTCAGCAATATGTCTTTGATGTTTAGCACAAGCTCCTGTTACTCTTCTAGGTAATATTTTACCCTTTTCATTAATATATTTATTAATAATCATAACATCTTTATAATCAACGCTTTTTCCAGCACACATTTGACATATTTTCTTTTTCTTACGATAAAATTCTGCCATTTTTATTTCCCTCCTTTTTAGAATGGTAAATCATCACTACTTAAAGTTATTTCTTCGCCAAAACTTTTAAAAGGATCTTCTGTTAAATCTGCAGTTTCCATTTCAGGCATTGGAAAATCATTCATTTCATTATCTTGAATCATTTCTGTTTTAGAAGCTCCATCAGCACTTTTTGGACTTAAAAAGTTTACAGTATCGCATACAACTTCTGTTGTATATTTTTTTGTACCATCTTGAGCTTCATAACTACCAGTTCTAATACGTCCTTCTGCAGAAACTAAAGAACCTTTATGACAATACTTTGATATATTATCAGCCTGTCTTCCCCAAGCACTACAATTTATAAAATCAGCTTCTCTTTCACCATTTCGGTTAGAAAAATTACGAGTTACCGCTATAGTAAATCTAGTAACTGCCATTCCTGATGGTGTAGTTCTAAGTTCTGGATCTTTTGTTAATCTTCCTACTAATAATACTTTATTCATTGTACTACTCGCTTTCTTTTTTTAATATTAAATGTCTTAAGATATTTTCATTAATTCTAAGACGTCTATCAAATTCTTTAATTGTTTGGCTATCAGCATCAACATTCATTAAATAATAAAATCCACTTACTTCTTTATCAATTGGATAAGCAAGTTTCTTTCTACCCATTTCTTTAAATTCAACAACTTTTCCTTTACTATCAGTAATTATTTTTTGTAATTCTTTAGTAGTATTACCTAAAGCTGTTTCATCTAAAGTAGCCTTAACAATAAACATAATTTCATAATTAGTCATTATTATTTCCACCTCCTTATGGTCTTTTGGCTTTTTTTACAAAAAGCAAGGAGCAATAAAATTTACTCGCCATATAGTATACCAAAAATAAATTTAATTGTAAATAAAATTAGTGTTCTTCTTCTAAATTTTTGCTATAATTATTATATTAGGAGTGACCAAAAAATATGAAAAAAATTGTTGTACTTTTACTACTTTTAATACCTACAGTTACTTTGGCTAGTGATATTACTAAAAGTAGTACTATTAATATAAATAATACTTCTAATAACAAATTAGTAGATAATAATGAAAATACTTATATAACTATTAATAAAAATACCGAGATAAATATCAGTAATAATGAAAATATATATGGTATTTATATTATTTATGAATTATCTAGTCAACAAGGAACTATCAGTAATGAAAATAATCATGCTAAAATTGGAGAAAATAATTTTTTACATGAATATATCCCTGTTGATAAATTAATTGGTTCTTCTAAAAATATTAATATTAGTTATGATAATGATGTTAAAATTGGAGAAATTTATGTTTTAGGAGAAGGAGAAATACCTGAATATGTAGAAGTATGGAATCCTTCTTGTGATGAAGCCGATTTATTACTATTTTCTACACATAGTGATGATGAACAATTATTTTTTTTAGGATTACTTCCAACATATGTAGCTAAAGGAGCTTCCGTTCAAGTTGTCTATTTTACAAACCATTTAGATAATCCTAAAAGATTACATGAACAATTACATGGATTATATACTGTGGGAATAAGAAACTATCCAGTAATGGGAATTATACCCGATGCTTATTCAGAAAGTTTAGATGGTGCCATTAAAAATTTAAATAAAGCTAACTTAACTATTGATGATGCGATTAAGTTTGAAGTAGAAATGATAAGAAGATTTAAACCATTAGTAGTAGTAGGTCATGATGAAAATGGAGAATATTCTCATGGACAACATATTTTAAATACTCATGTTTTAAAAATTGCTTTAGAAAAAAGTAATAATAAAGATGAAGAAATAGATTCTTATCAAAAATATGGAGTATGGGAAGTTAAAAAAACTTACTTACATTTATATAAAGAAAATCAAATAATTATGGATTATGATACCCCTTTAGATTATTTTAATGGTAAAACAGCTTATGAAGTATCTAAAGAAGGTTATAGTAAACATTTAAGTCAACAATGGACATGGTTTACTAGTTGGATTAATGGTAAAAATAATGAATATACAAAGGCAACTGATATTAAAACTTATTCTCCATTAGAATATGGTCTTTATAAAACAACTGTGGGATTAGATGTAGAAAAAAATGATATGTTTGAAAATTTAACATTTCGTAAAGATGAAATAAATAATAATGATGATATTGAACTTGATTCTGAAAATAATATTATTATTGATGAAGAAAATAATAATTTTAATTATAAAATAGTTATTTTAATGAGTATAAGTATTATTTTAATTTTTATAGCAATACTTGGTTTTAAAAAGAGAAAACGTTAAATGTTTTCTCTTAATTTTATACATTGAATCTAAAATAACAAATATCTCCATCTTGCATAATATAATCTTTTCCTTCTAAACGAAGTTTACCATTTTCTTTAACTTTTATCTCACTACCTAAATTTTCTAAGTCATTAAAACTCATAACTTCAGCTTTAATAAATCCTTTTTCAAAATCACTATGAATAATACCTGCACACTCTGGAGCTTTCATACCTTTTTTAAAAGTCCACGCTCTACATTCATCCACTCCAGCAGTAAAAAATGTTGCAAGGCCAAGTAAATCATAAGTAGCAAAGATTAATTTATCGAGTCCACTGTTTGAAATACCAACATCTTTTAAAAATTGTTCTTTAGAAGAATTATCTAAATCTGCTAATTCACTTTCTAATTTAGCACACATAACTACAACACTTGAATTTTCTAAATTAGCAAATTCTTTTAATTTTAAGGAATATTCATTATCTCCAACTGAAGCTGAAACTTCATCAACATTAGCTATATAAATAACTTTTTTAGCAGTAATAAAATTAAAATTTTTAATGAGTAGTAAGTCTTCTTCATCAAAATCAATTAATCTTATAGGAATATTTCTTTCTAATGAATTAACAATCTTTTTTAAAATTTCAACTTCTTTTATAGCATCTTTATCTTTAGTAGTTTCTGCTTTTTTTTCTATTTTACCAAGTCTATTACTAGCAATTTCTAAATCGGATAATATTAATTCTGTATTAATAATTTCTACATCTCTTACTGGATCAGTTGCTCCTTCAACATGAGTAATATTTTCATCATCAAAACATCTTACAACATGACAAATTGCATCAACTTCTCTTATATGAGATAAAAACTTATTTCCTAAACCTTCTCCATTACTAGCACCACTTACTAGTCCAGCAATATCAATAAATTCAAAAGTTGTAGAAACAATACTTTTTGGTTTATATAACTCTACTAAAAAATCTAATCTTGTATCTGGTACAGTAACTACTCCTACGTTTGGTTCAATTGTTGCAAATGGATAATTAGCAGCTAAAATATGTTTTTTTGTTATTGCATTAAATAATGTTGATTTACCTACGTTTGGTAATCCAACTATTCCTGCTTTTAAACTCACTTTAAAAACCTCCTATATAGTTGGGAAAGAATTAATACCTAATGGAATACCAATTATATACCAAACTATAATTAAGATAAGTAAAGTTATACTTACCACCATAGTATAAGGAATTTGATATTTAATTGATTCAGATAATTTAATTTTTACTTCCCCTTGATTATATTTTTCTAAAAATGCTAAATAAACTATAAAATATGCTAAAATTGGTGTAATATTCATTGTACTAGTTTCTGCAAATCTAAATAATATTTGTGCAAACTCTGGTGTCATACTATTTTGATACATTATGGGAACAACAGAACTTGATAATATATACCATTTTAAAGAACTAGATGGTACGAAAATATTACTTATAGCAACTCCAATAAATATTAAAATTATTAAAGGTAATCCAGTAAAAGAACTATTACCAATTATTCCTCCAATAAAGGCTACAAAAATATTTCCAATATTAGTTTGTTTAAAAATACTTATAAATGTTGAAGCTAAAAATATCATAACTAAAACATTTCCTATTCCATCTAAAGAATGTCCTAAATTATCACAAAAATCTTTATGATTTTTTATAGTTTTAGCACCGATGCCATAAAATAATCCTAATATTATGAATAACATTGTAACAATGAAAACAAATCCATTACTAAAGAAAGAATTAACACTAAATAATTTATCTATATAATTAATTTGACTATTATCGAGTAAAGCACCACTTAAAGGTAAACCAGGAATAATACTATAAATAAAAATTATTAAATATATTAAAGCACTACTACAAGCTAAAATCATTCCTTTTTGTTCATCTTTAGTAACTATATCTTCTTCTAATTCTGTTTCGGTAAATTCATATTTAGGTAATTTACGAACTATAAAATTTTCCGTAACAATTGTTATTATATAAGAAACTATAATTACTGCAACAGTCATAATAACAATAAATGCTAAATTATTAAAAGTATAATTTCCATTTAAGGTATGAGCTGCTAATAAAGTATAAGTAGATAGTCCTGAATCAGAACTAGTAAATATTGTATTTATACTACTACCAAGTGATAAAGCTGCAAATGAAGTAATTATACCTATAGCGGGATTTCTCTTACCATAGTAAAAGAGCAAAGCTCCTAAAGGAATAAATATTAAATATGATAAATCTCCAAAAACACTAGATAAAACACATATTAAGACAAACATAAAAGTAACTGTCTTTTTTTTCATTTTTTTAGTAGTTAATGTAATAGCAGTTTGTAAAAAACCACTTTTATCCATAATACTTATACCCATAAGTAAAATTATTAAATTAGATAAAACACTAAAATTAGCAAAGTTAGATACTGTATTAGTAAATATATATTTTATTCCACTTAAATTAAATAATGACTTGGTAACTTCTGTTACTGGATTTAAATCAAGTGTAATCGCATTAATTTTATAATATGTTGCTTGAGCATCTATTAATTTTAAAAATCCACTTAAAACTATTGTTAAAACAATTAATAAAACATAAGTCATAAGAGGATGAAGAGGTTGTCTAATCCCTTTTTTTACTTTCTTCATTAACTATCACCTTCTTAAGCTTTTTTTGAAATTCTAATCTATCCATCATAATTTCTCTACCACAGTAATTACATTTTATTTTTACATCAACACCAACTCTTGTAATAGTCCATTCATTAGTTCCACAAGCATGACCTTTACGCATAATTACCTTATCTCCAATATTAAATTTTTCCTCCACTTGTTATTCATCTCCAATTGTTATATTAAAAATTTCCATTATTCTTTCTAAATCTTTTACTGAATCAAAAGTAATTTCTATTTTATTTTTACTTATTTTAACTTTATTACCAATTTTATCACTTATTACATTTTCATAAATATGATATTTTGGTTCTTGTACTTTATTAACAATAGGTTTTCTTTTTACAATTTCTCTATTATTAACTAACTTTTCTAATTCTCTAACATTTAAATTTTCTTTAATAACTTTATTAGCTAATAATTCTATTTGATCTTTATCTTCTAATTTACTTAAAACTCGACCATGAGATTGAGAAATCATTCCTTTTACTAACATATTTTGAATATTATCTGGTAAATTTAAAAGTCCTAAAAGATTAGTTATATAACTTCTACTTTTTCCAAATTTAGTTGCAAATTCTTCTTGAGTAAAACCTCTTAACTTAATTATATTTAAAACACTTCTTGCTTCATCAATAGGATTTAAGTCTTCTCTTTGGATATTTTCAATAAGAGCAATTTCCATCATTTCTTGGTCAGTAAAATCTTTAATTATGGCAGGTATTTCTGTTAGTCCAGCCATTTTAGATGCTCTTGTTCTTCTTTCACCTGCAATTAATTCATAACCCTTAATACTTTTTTTAACAATTATTGGTTGGACTATCCCATATTCTTTAATAGAAACTGCTAATTCTTTTAAAGATTCTTCATTAAAAGTATTTCTTGGTTGATAAGGATTACTTCTAATTTCATCTAATTTAATATTAACAACATCATTTTTATTTTCCGTAACAATTTCTTTTTCAAAATTATCAAAATCAATTACATTATTGGTAAATAATTGTTCTAATCCCCTACCTAAAGCTTTCTTTTTAGTTTCCATTTCTTTCAATCACTTCCTTTGCTAAATTTTTATAAGCTTCTGTAGCTCTACTAGTTGGATCATATTCATTAATTGGTTTTCCATGTGATGGAGCTTCTACTAATCTAACTAATCTTGGAATAATGGTATTAAAAACTTTATCTTTAAAATATTTTCTTATTTCCTCTATAACTTCTAAACCTATATTAGTACGACCATCTAACATTGTAAGAAGTACTCCTTCAATTCTTAAAGTAGGATTCATACTAGATTGAACCATAATAATTGAATTTAATAATTGAGTTATTCCTTCAAGAGCAAAAAATTCACATTGAACAGGAATAATTACTGAATCACTTGCTACTAAAGCATTCATTGTACCAAGACCTAATGATGGTTGACAATCAATTATTATATAATCAAATATATGTCTAACTTCATTTATTGCTTTTTTTAATTGTTCATTTTGTCTAAAATCTTTTTCTTCTAACATTCTTTTAACAAATTCGACATCAACTCCTGCTAAATTTAATGTTGATGGAATAATTGCTAAATTTTCAAATTTTGTTTTTCTAATAGCTTCTTCTATATTGCATTTTTGAGTCATTACTTCATAAATGTCATGTTCAAAATCATTAGAATTAAGACCTAAACCTGTAGTAGCATTACTTTGAGGATCTAAATCAATTAATAATACTTTTTTCCCCTCTTTACCTAATGCTGCTGCTAAATTTATGCTTGTAGTAGTTTTACCAACACCACCTTTTTGATTAACTAATGAAATAACTTTAGCCATAACACACCTCTTAAATTTTATTTTTCACGTAATAATATTTTAACATATAAATAAAATTTAAGATATAGAAAAGTCATAATTTCTGAAAGAAAAAAGACTACCGAAGGTAGTCAAATTTTATTTATTATTTTAATTTAGTTTATATTAATAATCTGATTCACCACAATCTGTTTCATTTTCTGCTATAAAATTATAATTTACTTCATAGTCATCTTGAGACTTAGGAATTGGTATTAAATTAGTTTCATAATAATCATCACATTCTTCACATACTGCAATATAATTTACTTTTAATTCAATAGTTTTATCATCTTTAACTTCTACATTAAAACCATTAATTTTTTCACCACAACTAGATAAAAGTAATGCTGATATAATATAAGAATTATTATCAAAATCAGATTTTTTTAATTTATCTTCTATTTTAAATTTTTTTATAAATTCTGAATATTCATCATATGTTTTTAAAATTTTTCTATCATAATTAAATAACATATCATTACCATCTTCATTAGAAAGTTTTATATTATTATAATTAACTACATTAGTTATAAAATTACTTTCACTACGTTTAAAAAAGTATCTTACTCCAAATATTATTGCTACTATAACTAATACAATAATAACTCCTATTACAATTTTAAATATTAAAGATTTATTCTTCATAATATCACCCTTTATCTTAATTTGATTTTATCATACTTATAAAAAAAAAGAAATGATTTTTTATTCATTTCTTAAACTAATTCAATTTTAACTTCTAAAGCATCATCACCGCGACGTTCAGCTATTTTAATTAATCTTGTATAACCACCATTACGGTTTTCATATCTTTTAGCAAGTTCATTAAATATTTTATTTGTGACATCTTTATCATTATGTAAGAAAGCTAAAGCTTTTCTTCTGGCTACTAAAGTACCTTTTTTTCCATAAGTAATCATTTTATCAACAAATTTTCTAACTTCTTTTGCTCTTGCTTCAGTAGTTACAACTGATTCATGCATAATAACATCTTTAGTAAGTCCTGCTAAAATGCTTCTTCTAATTCTTGTTTCTCTTCCTAATTTTCTATATGCCATAATTTTTTACTCCTTAAATGTAAGTCCTAAGTCTGCTACTTTATCAAGAACTTCTTTAAGACTCTTCTTTCCTAAGTTTCTAATTTTTGTTACTTCAACTTCTCTTTTATCAACTAAATCTTGAACAGTATGAATTCCTGCTCTTTTTAAGCAATTATATGCTCTTACACTGAACTCAACTTCTTCAATTGGAGTTTCAAGTGTTTTAGTAATTGTATCAACTTTCTTTTCTTGCATTAATCCAGAAAAATCACTAATAGAGTTTAAATCTGCTACTATGTTGAAATGTTCAACTAATATTTTAGCAGCTAATGCTAATGCTTCTTCTGGAGTCATACTTCCATTTGTAGATACTTCCATTATTAATTTATCATAATTTTCATTTTGACCAACACGAGTATCAACTACTTCGTATTTAACAAGTTCAATTGGTGAATAAGAAGAATCTATTGCAATAGTACCAACTTTTGCATCATCAAGTCTTTTCTTATTTTCTTTAGCATCAACATATCCACGACCATTTTCAACAGTCATTTCTATATCGATTTTACCACCACTTACAAGTGTACAAATTACTAAATCTTCATTTATAATTTCTACATCAGCGTCATGTTCAATCATTCCTGCTGTAACAGGACCTTCTGTATCACAATATAGTCTAATTGTTTGTGCATCATTTGAATGATTTTTAACTACTAAATCTTTAATTGCAAGAACAATAGCAGTTACATCTTCTACTACACCTTCAATTTTTTGAAATTCATGTAATACACCATCAATTTTGATGCTTGTAACAGCACTTCCTGGTAAGCTAGATAGTAATACTCTTCTTAAAGCATTACCAATAGTAGTTCCAAAGCCTCTTTCTAATGGTTCAATTTCAAATTTTCCAAAATGATTGCTTTCTTGATATTCAGTAATCTTGTATTCAGGTTTTTCAAATTTTATCATCATACAATATTCCTTTCTAATCTTTAGTTTCTAGGTCTTTTAGGTGGACGACAACCGTTGTGAGGTACAGGTGTTTCATCAATAATACTTGTAACTTCTAATCCTGCCCCTTGTAATGCTCTTATAGCATTTTCTCTTCCTGGTCCTAAACCTTTAACATAAACTTCAACTTTTTTAACACCTTGTTCAATTGCAGCTTGTGCTGCTGCTTCTGCTGTAAGACCTGCAGCATATGGAGTTTTCTTTTTACTTCCTAAATAACCAATTCTTCCAGCACTAGACCAACTAATTGCATTTCCATCTTTATCTGAAATAGTAACAATTGTGTTATTATATGTTGAATGAATGTGTGCTAATGCTTCTGGAATATTTTTCTTTACTTTTCTTTTTCTTCTATTATATGCCATTCAAATTACCTACTTTCCAGCCTTTTTCTTGTTAGCTACAACTTTACCTTTACCTTTACGAGTTTTTGCATTTCTACTAGTTCTTTGTCCTCTTACTGGTAAACCTTTTTTGTGTCTAACTCCTTCATAGCAATTAATTTCCATTTTATTTTTAATGCTCATTTGAACATCTCTACGTAAATCTCCTTCAACAACATATTTGTCTACTTCTTTACGTAACGCACTAACTTCATCCTCAGTTAAATCTTTAATTTTTTTACTTGCTTCTACTCCTGCATCTTGACAAATAGTTTTTGCAAGTGGACGACCAATTCCATATATTGCAGTAAGTCCTATACAAGTATGTTTTTCTCCTGGTAAATCAATATTTTTAATTCTTGCCATTTATATCCTCCTAACCTTGTACTTGCTTATGTTTAGGATTATCACAGATAACCATAACTTTGCCTTTTCTTCTTATTATTTTACATTTTTTACAAATCTTTTTTACTGATGGTCTAACTTTCATAAATTCCCTCCATTATCTTTTATTCCATGTAATTATCCCACGTGTTAAATCATAAGGCGTTAATTGTACTGTAACTTTATCACCTGGTAAAACATGTATCATATTAATGCGCATTTTACCAGAAACGTAGGCTTTTACAGTATGGCCATTGGGAAGTTCTACTAAGTAATCTGAACCCTTCAAAACTTCAATGACTTTGCCTTCTACTTCAATTTTATCATTTTTAGATTCTGCTAAGTTTTTCTTTTTTTCATCTTTTTTGGATTCTGCCAAATTTCTCACTCTCCTATTTAAGCGACTTCATCGCCAGTTAATATAACATATCCATCTTTTGTTACTAATACTGTATGTTCAAAATGGGCACTAGGTAGTCCATCTTCTGTTTTAATTGTCCAATCATCAGTTTCCATATAAATATGTCTACTTCCAAGATTCAACATTGGTTCTACTGCTATTACCATTCCACTTTTCAATCTCGTGCAATCTTTTGTATAATAATTTGGAACATCAGGATCTTCATGGACACTAGTGCCTACACCATGTCCAACAAGTTCTCTAACTACTCCTAAATTATTTTTGGTGGCATAATCTTCGATCTTTTTACCAATCTCGTTTATTTTAACACCATCTTTGATTACACTAAGTCCTTCGTATAAAGCTTTTTTAGTATTTTCTACTAAACCTTCTACTTCTTTACTAGCATGACCTACAATATATGTATTAGCGGAATCTGAATGATATCCTTTATACATAACGCCAATATCAATAGATACAACATCTCCTTCTTTTATTTTTCTTCTTGAAGGAATGCCATGTACTACTTCATCATTGACGGAAATACAGATACTTGCTGGGTAACCTTCAAATCCTAAAAAGGACGGTTCCGCATCATGAGCTAAAATAAATTTATGAGCTATATTATTTAACTCTTTAGTAGTTATACCAGGGTGAATATTTTTAGCTACTTCTTGATGAGTTAAATAATTTATATACCCAGCATGTTTCATTAATTCAATTTCTCTATTACTTTTTATACTTATCATTTTAAAATTTCCTTAATTTCATCTGCAATTATTTTATAATCTTTACTTGCATCTATAATATGTAATTTTCCTTCATTTTTATAAAACTCAATTATTGGTTCAATATTGGTAACAAATGTATTAAAACGAGTTTTAAATGACTCTTCATTATCATCATCTCTTTTAACAAGTTCACTACCACATATATCACATATATTTTCAACTTTAGGTTTTAAATTTTCATAATTAATATTATATGATGCACCACATTTACAAGTAAGACGACCAAGTGTTCTTTTTAAAGCTTCCTCGAGTCCTAGTGAAAGATAAATTACTTCATAATTATTAATATTTAATTCTTTAAATAATTTATCTAATAATTGAACTTGATTAATTGTTCTTGGAAAACCATCTAATATAAATGGTTTAGTATTATTTTTTAATTCTTGGTTAATTAATTCAAAAACTATTTCATCACTAACTAAAGAACCACTAGCCATAAGAGATTTAATATTTAAACCTAATTTGCTACCTTTATTTATTTCGCATCGAAGCATATCTCCAGCTGAAATATGTTTATAACCAAGCTCAATTAATCTTTGACTTTGTGTCCCCTTACCAGAGGCTGGAGGAGCAATAAAAATTACACTTTTCATCTATCTTATCCTTCTTCTTTTTTCTTTATAACTTCTAGCAAGTAAACTACTTTCTAATTGCTTATATGTTTCAATAGCAACACCTACAACGATTAATAAACCTGTTCCTCCAATTGATACTGTATTTGGAAGAGAAGTAAATTTTGTAATTAATACTGGTAATATTGCTATAATCGCTAAGAAAATACTACCTACTATGGTAAGTCTACTTATAGACTTACTAATATATTTAGAAGTATCATTTCCTGGTCTAATACCTGGAATGTAACCTCCTCTTTCATTTAAATTCTTACTCATTTCTTCTGGATTCATCATCATAAATGTATAAAAATATCCGAAGAAAAATATCATTAAAATATATAATATAATTCCTGTATTTGAAGAATATACAATATATTTATTTATAAATTCAATTGCTTTTTCATTTTTAAATAAAGCAAATATCGTTGATGGTACAGTAAGTATTATTTGGGCAAATATTACTGGTATAACACCTGCTGAATTTATTTTAATAGGTAAATAACTTTGTTCAGCACCATAAGCACTTGTAGTTCTATTTGAATATTGAATAGGTATTCTTCTTTCTGCTAATTGAATATAAATAATACCAATTAGAACTAATAAGTAAACAAGAATAAATATTATAAATAATATTATACCTACACTTAACTCATAAGTACCATTAATAAATGCATTATATGCTCCAGTAAAAACACTTCTCATACTTAACATGATACCAGCCATAATTATCATAGATGAACCATTACCAATACCCTTTTTAGTAATTTGATCACCTAACCATAAACAGAATGATGTACCTGCAGTCATAACTAATGCTGTTTTTAATATTTCTAAAGTATCAAAACTTTTTATATAGAAAATACATAAAGCATAAGCTTGAATAAATGCAAATACAATTGCTAAATATCTAGTTATTTTATTAATCTTTTGTCTACCAACATAACCTTGATCTTTTAATTCTTTAAAGTATGGAATAATATCCATTTGTAAAAGTTGAGTTATAATTGATGCTGTAATATATGGTGATACCCCTAGAGCAAATATGGAAAGATTTTGAAGTCCTCCACCACTCATCAAATTGAAAATCTCTAAAAATCCAAGATTATCAATAGTATTTGAGGCCCAAGGTACCATAACAGTTGTTCCCATACAGAACAAACCTAAACAGAGTAATGTAAAATATATTCTTTTTCTTATATCTTTATTAGCTTTGCTAAAAAGTTGGGAAAACCCATGAAACATCTAAATCACCTCAGCTTTACCGCCGGCTTCTTCTATTTTAGTTACCGCCTTTGAAGAGAATCTATGTGCTTTAATTGTTAATTTTTTATCTAAAGTACCATTTCCTAATACTTTAATACCACATAATTGATTCTTAATTATTCCTCTTTCTTTTAATACTTCAGGTGTTACAACATCACCATCTTTAAAAAATTTATTTAAATCATCTAAATTAATTGTAGCAAATTCGATTCTAAATCTTTTATTATTAAATCCTCTTTTTGGAATTCTTCTATATAATGGAGATTGTCCACCTTGGAACCATGCTGGAATTGATGCACCACTTCTCGCTTTTTGACCTTTTTCACCACGAGTTGAAGTTTTACCCATACCAGAACCTGGTCCTCTACCTACTCTTTTTATTCCTTTTGTTTCTTTAGATTTTGGTAAATTTTCTAGTTTCATTATAATTCCTCCACCTTTTTGCCACGAAGTTCAGCAATATGTTCTGGTGTTCTTTGAGCTTGTAAACCTTTTAAAGTAGCTTTAGCAACATTGATTTGGGTATTTGCTCCTAAACTTTTAGCAACAATATCTTTAACACCAGCAAGTTCTAAAACAGCTCTAGCTGCTCCACCAGCAATTATTCCGCGACCTTCTTTAGCAGGTTTAATAAGTACAACACTTCTACCTACTTTACCAATCTCTTCATGAGGGATTGTTCTGTTATCAATTAAAGATATTCTTATAACGTTTTTATTAGCTGCTTGAATTGCTTTTTTAATAGCTTCAGAAACTTCATTAGCTTTACCAGTTCCTATACCAACAAGACCTTTTCTGTTTCCAACAGCAACATCAGCTTTAAAACGAAAATGTCTTCCTCCTTTAGTAACTTTTGTTACTTTAGAGATTGATATAACTTTTTCTTCTAATAAATTCTTTCTTGAATCATTATTTTTTCTTGTTACGTTCTTTTTGTCCATACGTCCTCCTTATATCTCTAATCCTGCTTCTCTAGCAGCATCTGCTAGGGCACTTACACGACCATGATATAAGTAACCACCACGGTCAAAAACAACTTTATTAATTTTTGCTTTTTTGCATTTTTCAGCAATATCTTTTCCTACTTTTTGAGCAGCAGCAATATTTCCACCGTTTTCTAATTTAAGAGAACGACTTGAGGAACTTACAAGAGTTACGCCTTTTTCATCGTCAATAACTTGAGCATATATTTCATTGTTTGAACGAAACACATTAAGTCTAGGCAAAACGCTTGTACCACTGATATTTTTTCTAATTCTTTTATGTCTTATTTGACGAAGACTATTTCTTGATTCTTTTTTTATCATACTTTACCTCCTTATGCCGCTTTCTTTCCTTCTTTACGACGAACAACTTCGCCTTTATAACGAATACCTTTTCCTTTATATGGTTCAGGTTCTCTTATTTTTCTAACATTAGCAGCAAATTCTGCTACTTTTTGTTTATCAATTCCTTTAATAGTAATTTCTGTATTACTTACAAGTTCAGCACTTAATCCTTCTGGAATTATTACTTCAACTGGATGTGAATAACCAGCATTTACTACTATTTTATTTCCTTGAACATTGAAACGATATCCAACACCAACTGCTTCTAGGCCTTTTTCAAAACCAGTAGAAACACCATAAATCATACTTTTAATTAATGAATTAGTAGTTCCTTGCATCATATTGGCCATTTTAGATGGTTTTTTTTGAGTTGTTTTTAATGTATTATCTTCAACAACTACTGAAATTAAAGGATTAACATCTATTTTTAATTCACCTTTATTTCCTTTAATAGTAACAGTACTATTTTCAATATTAACTGTTACTCCTTCAGGAATAGTTAATTTTCTTTCTCCAATTCTACTCATAATTACTTACCAAATATAGGCAAGGACTTCGCCTCCTAACCTTTGTTCTCTAGCTTCTTTATCAGTCATAAGACCTTTAGAAGTTGAGATAATTGCTATACCTAAGCCATTAAGAACACGAGGAACTTCTGTAGATTTAGCATAAACACGTAAACCAGATTTACTAATTCTTTTAAGACCAGTAATAACTCTTTCTTTTTTAGCACCATATTTAAGTGTTAATGTAAGTTTATCACTTGTCGCACTTTTTTCATATTTATAATCAGCTATATAACCTTCTTTTTTTAATATTTCTGCAATACCTAAAGTCATTTTTGTTCCAATAACTTCAACTGTTGGGTATCTCATTATATTTGCATTACGAATACGAGTTAACATATCTGCTATTTTATCTTGTACAAACATTTTATTCCTCCTTCTTACCAACTAGATTTCTTTACGCCAGGTATTTGGCCTTTATTTGCAAGTTCTCTAAAGCAAATACGGCATAATTTAAACTTACTTAAAACTGCATGAGGTCTTCCACAACGTTCACATCTTGTATATTCTCTTGTAGAAAACTTTGGTTTTCTTTTATTTTTTACAATCATACTTTTCTTAGCCATAATAACACCTAACCTTTAAATGGCATTCCAAATGCCTTTAGTAATGCACGAGCTTCGTCATTACTTTCTGCTGTAGTTACGAATACTATATCCATACCACGAATTTTATAAACATTATCATATTCAATTTCTGGGAAAATTAATTGTTCTTTAATTCCTAATGTATAATTTCCTTTTCCATCAAACGCATGACTTGATACACCACGGAAATCACGAACTCTAGGAAGACCTATTTTAATTAATTTTTCCATAAAATTATACATATTTTCTCCTCTTAATGTTACTTTAACACCAACAGGTTGTCCTTCTCTTAATTTAAAACCAGCAATTGACTTACGAGCATTTGTTACAACAGCTTTTTGTCCTGCTATTAATTCTAAATCTTTTTGAGCAGCTTCTATGAATTTCACATCATGTGAACCTTCACCAACACCCATATTAATAACTATTTTTTCTAATTTAGGAACTTGCATTATACTTTTATAGGCAAATTCTTTCATTAAATCTTTTTTAATTTTTGATTCATATAATTCTTTAAAATTGCTCATAACTCACCTACTTACTAGCTTTCTTTGTAGATTTTTTAGTACTTTTTTCTTCTTTTTTATCTACTAATTTTACATTTGATACATGGATTGGCATTTCAATATCAAAAATACCTCCATTATCATTATTTGTTCTTGGTTTTGTATGTCTTTTAGAAATATTTATGCCTTCAACAACTACTTTTTGTTCTTTAGCTAAAGTTTTGATTACTTTTCCAGTTTTACCTTTATCTTTTCCAGTTAAAACTCGAACATTGTCATTTACTTTTATTCTCATATTTCCTCCTATAAAACCTCAGGAGCTAGACTTACGATCTTCATATAATCTTTTTCTCTTAATTCTCTAGCTACTGGTCCTAATACTCTTGTACCAATTGGTGATTTATCATCTTTAATAAGTACACAAGCATTATCATCAAATTTAATATAAGAACCATCTTCTCTTCTTACACCTTCAACAGTTCTTACAATAACTGCTTTTACTACTTTTCCTTTAGGCATATTACTATTTGGGATAGCTTTTTTAACAGTACCAACAACTACATCGCCAATATTACCACTTTTAACTCTACTTCCACCCATAACTTTAATAACTAAAAGTTCACGAGCTCCAGTATTATCAGCAACTTTTAATCTTGTTTCCTCTCTAACCATCAGTATACCTCCTAAAGAACAACAGCTTTTTCTAAGACTTCAACTAATTCATAATGTTTACTTTTTGAAATAGGTTTAGTAAGTCTTATTCTAACTGTATCTCCTATATTTGCTTCATTTTTTGCATCATGTGTTGCATATTTTTTAGAATACTTAACACGTTTATTATATAATGGATGACGTTTGTAAGTTTCAACTAAAACAGTTATAGTTTTATCACATTTGTTGCTTACAACTTTACCAACTAATTCTTGAACTCTTTTAGCCATTATTACGCGCCTCCTCTATTTCTCTTTCTCTTTGAACAGTTTTGAGTTTTGCAACAGTTTTTCTTAATGTGTATAATTCTTTTGGTTTTTCTAAAGTACCATTAGCTTGTTGCATTCTTTTTGTGAATAATTCTTCTTTTGTTGATATAATTTTTTTCTTTAAATCTTCATCAGATAATTTTCTAATATCTTTAATATCCACTTTTACTCACCATCCTTTTTCACAAACTTACATTTAATAGGAAGTTTGTGAGAAGCAAGTCTTAACGCTTCCCTTGCAACTGCTTCATCTACATCACTAATTTCAAACATAATTTTTCCTTCTTTAACAACTGCAACATATTGTTCTACGTTACCTTTACCTTTTCCTTGACGAGTTTCTAAAGGTTTCATTGTTAAAGGTAGATGTGGGAAAATATTAATAAATACTTTTCCACCACGTTTCATATAACGAGTCATTGCAATACGAGCTGCTTCAATTTGACGAGCTGAAACCCAAGCTCCTTCTAATGCTTGAAGTCCATATTCTCCTTTTGTAAGAGTAGTATTTCCTCTTGCATGACCATCATAAGTTAATCTATGCGACTTTCTATATTTAGTCCTTTTTGGCATCAACATGGTTAGTCGCCTCCTTCTTATTTAATCTTTTAGCAGGTAAAATTTCATCTTTGTAAATCCAAACCTTAACGCCAATTTTTCCATAAGTAGTATTGGCTTCGCTTTGAGCATAATCAATGTCAGCACGAATTGTATGAAGAGGAACAGTACCTTCTGTATAACCTTCGCTTCTTGCCATTTCTACTCCGTTAAGACGTCCAGATACTAAAGTTTTAATTCCTTTAGCACCAGATTTCATTGTATCTCTAATTGCACGTTTTTGAGCTGCTCTAAAAGGAGCTCTATTTTCGATTTGCATTGCAATATTATCTGCAACTAATTTAGCATTTAAATTAGGATTTTTTTCTTCAACAATGTTAATAAATACTTCTTCATTAACAAGTTTTGCAACTTTTTTTCTTAATGCATCGATGTCTTCTCCACCACGACCAATTATAACACCTGGTTTAGCAGTTTTGATTGTAACATCTACTCTATTTTTCTTTCTTTCAATAATTACAGAAGAAATTGCTGCATCTTTAAGATTTTTTAAAATATATTCACGAATTTTAATATCTTTATTTAAATTATTTGCATAATCTTTTTTAGAATACCAACGTGATTCCCAGTCTTTGTTAATACCTAAACGATAACCAACTGGATTTACTTTTTGTCCCATTATGCATTTTCTCCTTCCATAACTTTATTATCAGTAACCACTACTTTAATATGGCTTGTTCTTTTGTCATGTCTGTCTACATTTCCACGACTTGCAAATTGGATTCTTTTTAATACACGGCCTGGATTAACAAAACATTCTTTAATTACTAATTCACTTTCATTAGCACCATTATTATTAACAGCGTTAGCTACAGCTGAATTTAATACTTTAAGAATTAATCTACTAGCTTTAGTATTAGTTGTTTCAAGAATTCCTCTTGCAGTTGCTACATCTTTACCTCTAATTAAGTCCATAGTCATACGAGCTAAACGAGGTTTAATTATAGCACCTTTATGTATTGCGTATGCTTCCATTATTTACCTCCACCAGCGTGTCCAGTAAACTTACGAGTAAGTGCAAATTCGCCAAGTTTATGACCAACCATTTCTTCAGTTATATAAACAGGAATAAAGTCTTTTCCATTGTGAACAGCAATTGTATGTCCAACAAATTCAGGGAAAATAGTACTTCTTCTTGACCAAGTTTTAATAACTGTTTTTTTATTTTCTTTATTTAAATTTTGAACCTTTTTTAAAAGTGATTCTTCAACGAAAGGTCCTTTTTTCAAACTTCTTGCCATATTATCCTCCTATTTACTCTTCCTACTGATTATTAATTTTTCAGAAGCCTTTTTAGATTTACGAGTTTTATGACCAAGGGCTGGTTTACCCCAAGGAGTCATAGGACTCTTACGACCAATTGGAGCTCTTCCTTCTCCACCACCATGTGGGTGATCGTTTGGATTCATTACACTACCTCTATTAGTAGGTCTTACTCCCATATGACGTTTACGTCCAGCTTTTCCTAAATTTACTAAGTTAGCATCTTCATTTCCTACAACACCAATTGTAGCAATACAAGTTCCTAAAATCTTTCTAGTTTCACCTGATTGTAAACGTACAATTACATATTTACCATCACGACCAAGAATTTGAGCACTAGTACCAGCAGAACGACATAATTCTGCACCTTTACCAGGTTTTAATTCTATACAATGAATTAATGTACCAACTGGAATATTTTGAAGTGGTAATGCATTTCCAACTTTAATATCAGCATTTTCACCATTTTCAATTATCATATCTACTTTTAATCCATTTGGTGCAATAATATATCTTTTTTCACCATCACGATAATTAATTAATGCTATATTTGCATTTCTATTTGGATCGTATTCAATTGTAGCAACACGACCAGTAACTCCTATTTTATTTCTTTTGAAGTCAATAACACGGTATTTTTTTGTATGGCCTCCACCAATATGGCGAACAGTCATTTTACCTTGGTTATTTCTTCCACCAGTTTTATTTACCTTTTTAACTAAAGATTTAGTAGGATTATTACCAACTGTTAATTCTTCATTTAGAAGAGTAGTCATTCCTCTACGACCATTAGTTGTAGGTTTATAATGTTTTATTGCCATTATTTAATTCCTCCTATAAATCTATTGTAGAGCCTTCTTGAAGTGTAACTATTGCTTTTTTATAAGTTTTAGTTTTTCCTTCATACTTTCCTACTCTACGTCTTTTAGCTTTTGTATTTAAAGTATTAACTTTTTTTACATTTACTTTAAATGCTTCTTCAACAGCCATTTTTATTTCATCTTTTGTTGCATTTTTAGCAACTTTAAATGTATAAACATTATTGCTTCTTGCAGCTATACTTTTTTCAGTTATAACTGGCGCTATAATAATATCACTGTAATGTTTCATTATTTAAGCACCTCCTCTATAGTCTTAACTGCTTCTTCTTCAACAACTAAATTATTAGCATTTACAATATCATAACAGTTAAGTTCATCAGCCATAAGAACTAAAACATTTCCTAAGTTTCTTGTAGCCATATATAAGTTTTCATTTTCTTCTTTAGTTACAAATAAAGTTTTTCCACTTAATTTTAAAGTTTCTAAAATATTTGTAGCATCTTTTGTTTTTAATGTATCTAATTTAATGTTGTCAACAACTACTAAAGCTTTTTCTTTATTTTTATAAGTTAAAGCTGTTTTTAATGCTAATACTCTTTCTTTTTTATTAATCTTAAATGAGTAATCGCGATTGTCAACACCAAACGGAATTCCACCACCACGCCATTGAGTAGCACGAATACTACCTTGACGAGCACGTCCAGTACCTTTTTGTTTCCATGGTTTTCTTCCACCACCTGATACTTCACTTCTTGTCTTTGTTTTTCTAGTTCCTTGACGCATGCTGTCTAATTGTAAACGAATCATTTTCTTTAATGCATCATCATTAACTTCAATATTCCAAATTGTATTTTCAAGGTTAATATCTTTAACAACTTCACCTTTAATATTTTTAACACTTATCTTTGTCATAAATTTATTTCCTTTCTAAAGACTATTTAGCCTCTTCTGGATTTTCTTCTTTAGTTTCTTTTATCTCTTCTTTTTCTTCTACTTCAGTATTTTGAGTTTCAGTAGTTTCAACTTCTTCTTTTACCTCTTCAACACTTTCAGTATTTTCTACTGTATCATTATTCACTTCTTCAAGCTCATAAGATAGTATTTCTTTTGGTAATGCCTTACGTGAATTTTTAACAGCACTCTTAATAAAAACTAAAGAATTTTTAGCACCTGGAATATTGCCACTAACTAGAATATAATTTTCTTCTTTATTCGCTTCAATAATCTCTAAATTTTGTATTGTTACAGTTTCAACACCCATATGTCCTGGAAGTTTTTTACCTTTCAATACTCTTTTTGGTAACATAGTACCTAAAGAACCTGGTCCTCTATGATAGTGAGATCCATGTCCCATTGGTCCACGAGAACCGTTATGTCTTTTAATGACACCTTGCATTCCTTTACCTTTTGAAGTTCCAGTAACATCTACTACTTCTCCAACTTCAAAAATATCTACCCCAATTTTATCTCCTACATTATAAGCACCATCAACATCTCTGATTTCTTTTACGAAGCGCTTAGGTGTAGCATTTGCTTTTTTAGCATGTCCAACTTCTGCTTTTGTTGAACGATTTTGTTTTTTGTCAAATACGCCAAGTTGAATTGCATTATAGCCATCTGTTTCAACAGTTTTAACTTGCATTACTACATTTGGTTCGCATAATACAACTGTTACAGGAATAAGTTTACCTTCTTTAGTAAACACTTGAGTCATTCCAACTTTGCGTCCTAAGATTCCTTTCATTATTACTTTCCTTCCTTTTTTTAAAATTATAATTTGATATCGATGTCAACGCCACTTGGTAAATCTAAATGAGTTAAAGCATCAATTGTTTCTTTGCTTGGGTTTTTAATATCTATAAGTCTCTTGTGAGTTCTTCTTTCGAATTGTTCACGAGAATCTTTATATTTATGTACACTTCTTAATACAGTGAATTTTTCAATTTCTGTTGGAAGAGGTACTGGTCCAGATACTTCGCCACCCGTTCTTTTTACAGTTTCGACAATTTTAGAAGCAGCTACATCAAGAATTCGATGATCAAACGCTTTTAAATTGATTCTTACTTTACTATTTGACATTTGCATGTCCTCCTTTCGTCTATATCTAGTATAGACTTGCTCCACCCGAATTACCTGAGTTAACTAGAAAAATATTTACCAACTTTCCCTAGCGTATCAGCAACCTCGCGCATCATCGCAGTCATACGAATATGATTATAGCATAATAATTATATGAAATGCAACCCTAAATTTTACTTATTTTTATAAAAAAGTTGTCAAGTAAATTATTTATACTTGACAACTTAATTTTACATCATGTTTTGAATATCTTGTATTAATTCTTTAATACTTGCATTTTCATAAAGTTTTTGATAGATAGTAGAGTAATCTGTATCCGTCATATCTTCTAAAGAAATCTCTTCTTTATTACTTTTATATTCTTCAAATGTTGAATCTTTTTCTTCATAATTAATTGTTACTGTTAAATCTATTTTATATTCATCTAATTTAGCATTAATAGTCATAATGCCTTTATTATCATTTACTTTATTAGTAATATTAATTTCATAATCTGGAACCACTATATTAATTTCATAATTTCCATCTTCATTAACATCTATATTTATTTTTATTCCATCATAATTAATATTTAATTTATATGCATCACTTGAAACTGTTAAAGTACCTAAATAAATTTCTTCTTCATCTTCTTTAGTAGTAATTTTATAAGTATCTTCTGTTTGTTTAGTTAAATCTACTACTACTTTGGTATCTCCAGTAATTGTTAGTGAAACTTTTTCTATATTATCATTTCCACTTACATATATTTCACTAAGTATTTCATAATCAACTTTTTCTAAAGAATTTTTAGTTTCACTTAGTTCACTAATAAGTGTATTTTCATCACTCTCTGTTACATTACTTAATGCATTTAACAATCTTTTATTATTAATAATTCCATCTATAACATTATTTTCTAATTCATATATATTATCACTTGTTAAATGTAATACATGATTAACTGTTTTAACTTTTTTACCATTAATAACTAATTCAACATCTTTCTTCTCAAAATATTCTTCTTTTAAATTAGTTTTTAATATATTAGTAAATTCTTCAACAATAATTTTTCCATCTTCACTATTAGTATTCCATATTTCACTTAAAGAATCACTTTCATATAACTTAATTTGTTTATTATATATATCATTTAAATTTGCTGTTAATTTATTATTATTTAGTAATAGATCAGCACTTATATTTTCTTTATTATTATAACTAGCTTGTAAATTTAATATTGCACTCTTTTTACTTGCACTGGCTTTAATATTACTATTTATTTTTAATTTATTTAATACTTTAGCTATACTATTTATACTAGAATTACTACTCTTTAAATTAAAGGACATGTCTAAATCTATTTCATTATCCAATACTGTAGTTTTTTCTTCATTAACTTTTTCAATCATCTCTGATAGTTTATCTAATGATTTATAATAAATATTTTTTGTACTCTTAGTATTTAACCAAAAATAACCTCCTATTCCAATGCCTATAAGTAATACTATTACTACCCCTATAATTATTAATAATGTCTTTCTACTTTTATTATTATTACTATTACTATTATTATCCATTATCTTTACCTCCTACTATAATAATATTTATTTTAATAAAATTTCAGTATCTTTCATTTCTTCTGGTATTGCTATATCCATATATTCTAATATTGTTGGCGCAACCATTGTTAAATCACCAGTTGGTTTTAATTTAACATTTTTATCTAATATAATAAATGGTACTTTACTTAATGTATGTGTTGTAACTTTATTACCAAATTCATCAAACATAATGTCAGCATTACCATGGTCTGCTAAGACTATCACTTTATAAAAATTCTCTTCAGCCTTCTCTAATATTTTACTTAAACATAAATCAATTGTCATACAAGCCTTAACTGCTGCATCAAATACTCCAGTATGTCCAACCATATCAGGGTTAGCAAAGTTAACTAAAATAAAATCATAATCTTGCATCATACACTCTATACATTTTTTAGTAACTCCAACGGCACTCATTTCTGGTTTTAAATCGTATGTAGCAACATGGGGTGAAGGTATGTGAAACATACTACACTTACTTATTTTTCCATTATATCCTCCATCAAAGAAATAAGTAACGTGAGGGTATTTTTCCGTTTCTGCTATTCTAGCTTGCGTAAGACCTAAATCTTGAAAATATAATCCTAAAGAATTAGTAATGACTGGTTCCTCTAAAAAATGCTCGGTTGGGATATTTTTATCTATTGGTAAAAAACTATATACTTCTAACTTATCCATTAAATATGTATTAAATCCATCAAACAAACTATCGGTAAAAGCTGCAATTATTTGTTTAGCTCTATCTGCTCTATAATTCATCCATATAACAATATCACCATTTTTAATAATAGAATTTTTATCTACAATAATTGGTTTTAAAAATTCATCTGTTATATTTTTTTCATAAAATTTATTTATTGTTCTTTCAATATCTATTGTTTCATAACCAATTCCTTTAGTTATTAAATTATAGTACATTTCTGTTCTATCATAATGTTTATCTCTATCCATTGCATAATATCTACCACATATTGTAGCTATATTACCTACTTTATACTTGCTTATTTCTTCTTCTATTTCTTTTATATACTTGTAGGCAGAAGTCTCAGAAGTATCCCTACCATCTGTTATGAGATGGAAATGAATTTTTTTACAATCATTTTTAACTAAAAATTCATACATTTTAATAAAATCATCTATTCCAGCATGAACATTTCCATCGCTACATAATCCCATAATATGAATATCTTTATTCTTTCCCTCTAGTAATTTTTGCATTGTGGTATTTTCTTCTAATTTACTATCCAAAAATTCATCTACTAAAGTTTCATTTTGTTTTATAAGACGTCCTGCTCCTATAGTCATATGCCCTGTTTCACTGTTTCCAAATTGACCTTTGTGTAACCCGACGGCTTCTTCAGAAGCCTCTAACTCAGAATGAGGATATTCTTCCCATATCTTATTAAAGCAACTCATATTTGCTGCTTTAATCGCATTCCCTCTCTCTTCTTCTCTTAAACCAAATCCGTCTAAAATAATAGTTAATATTTTTTTCATAGATTCTCCTTGCCTATAATATATCACAATAACCAAAAAATTACAATTTACCTAAACTAAAAAAATTGATAAAACTTTTCATCTTATCAATTTTTATACAACACTTGTGGCGTTTGACTGGTCCAGGCCTTTTATTTCGTATAATCATTGATGTGTTCTTTCCTGGACACCCTGGGCGATTTTATCTTTCTAACTTTTTATGTAGAATGGACTTCCTACTTCTCCTGTACCTTCAAGTTCCACATCGGACGTCAGATAGTAGACTGGGCGAACCGCTATCGGAGTGTGTAAGCTACCGTCCTCGACACAGCCACTCGAATACACACACCACGCACGGAAGGTAGTACTCGAGCTATAATCCCGACCTATACGCGACATGGTCCATTCATAATCTGATGTTGTTCCTCCATTTTTTGATATGTGCATCCAGCCTCCTGTTTTACATGCTTCATATTTGCCTCCATTATTATGACAATTATTTGATGTTGTTGATTGATAATAATAATCATGTAAGTATATTAGTCCTATTTTAGCTGTGTTAACCATTTTTTGCCATCTTTGACCTCTTACTAATCCTGGATTTGATGATGTTTTCCCATAATATTGTGTATCTGCTTGGCCTATTTCTATTTGATATATTTCATCAGCTGTTTTATTTGCATAACTATTTTCTATATCTCCATAATACCATTCCCAATCTGCTATTTTATTTTTAATATCATCTGATAATTTACTTAAAAATGAATCAGTACTTCCATTTAACGTATTAAATATAGTACTATCTGGCCATTCTGGGCAACCGTTTGTTCCACAATAATTATTAGATAATGAGTTATCATGATAGTTTGTATTCCATTTAAATGTTGTTGTACCTCCCTTATTATATTTTGTTTGTTTCATAACCTTAATATTACCTTCTTCAGTAATTCCTATGATTCTGTACATACTGTCACTTTTATCTCCACAATTTGTATCATTTAACTTTCCTAAACATATATAGTTATTTACATCTGCTCCTTGATATCGATACATTCCTCCGATTAAGCCTTCGCTTAATCCGCTACTGGCTTTACTTTGCAGTGTTTGCAATGTTTTAGGTAATTCTTTATCAAAATATAAATAACAATATGATGTTTGTCCTGTACTTACTATTACTTGTTGACTATCTTCATCATATGATAAACTATCTGGTATTAACTGATTATTATTATCCATACAACCTGATTTATCTTTATTTAACTTATAACCTTTTTCTGGAAATTTATCACTTGGTGCATATTCCCCATCTGATCCTTTTACCATTATTGCAAACATATTATTTTCTTCTATATCTTTTAATTTTACTTCATCTAACTGTGTTTGATATGCCGTATGTTTATGACATATTAAAAAGGTACTTACTATTAGTATTACTCCTATTACAAATATTAATGTAGTTTTTCTTTTCTCCATATTATATAATTCACCTTTTCTTTTTGTTAATAACTTACTCATATTTATTAACTCTTCTATCCTATATGGTTATTATATAATACCCCCCCCCGGAGTCAAGTTTCAAATTCTATTTTGTTGTTATTTTTACATTTTGCATGCACTGATAAACTTAAAAAAAATAATTACCAATTTCTATTTCAGGTAATTATTTTTATCTTTCTAACTTTTTATGTAGAATGGATCGGAAGTTGATCCTGCTCCCCCTAATTCTATATCAGATTTTAGATAGAAGACTGGGCGAACCGCATACGCATAGTTCAAGGTGCCGTCGTTGACATCGCCACTCGAAGTCACAAGCCACGCATAGAAGTTAGTGTCCGAGCTACTCCAGCGGCCAATACGCGACATGGTCCATTCATATATCTCATTTCCTGATGTTGCTCCTCCATTATTTTTCATATGCATCCATCCTTTTGTTTGACAATATGCATAATTTGAATTTTTATCTGATTGACAACTTTCTTGGTTAGCTTGGTAATAATAATCATGTAAATATATTAATCCTATTGATGCTGGTTCATCCATTTGTTTCCATTTTTGATCTGTTACTAATGTTCCTTGCGCATTATAATATTGTGTCTCTTTTTGTCCACTTTCTATTTTGTATGTATCTTCTACTCCTAATGTTTTTGAATAATTCCACCCTATATCTCCATAATACCATTTTTGTGGCTCTATTTTTTCTTTTATACTTTCATTTAATGTATTTAGGAATGAATCGGTTTCTCCATTTAAAGTTTTGAATATTTCACTGTCTGGCCATTCTGGACAACCTGTTGATGTATCGCATTTGCCACTACTTGAACTTCCTACATGATAATTTGTATTCCATTTTTTTGCCCCCATGCTTGTTAATTTCATGACTTTTATATTTCCATTTTCGGTTATTCCTATGATTCGGTACATGTTGCTATTTTTATCTCCACATTTTTCATCATTTAGTTTTCCTAAACATATATAATTATTTTGTACTACACTATTTGTTCCTTGGTATCTATACATTCCTCCAACTAGTTCATTACTTAATGTATTTGTTTTATCATACTTTTCTAAGTCTGCTACCGATAATTGTTTATCAAAATATAAATAACAATATGATGTTTGACCTGTATTTACTATTACTTGTTGACTACCTTCATCATATGATAAACTATCTGGTATTAACTGATTATTATTGTCCATGCATCCTGATTTTTCACTATTAAATTTATAACCATCTCCTGGAAATTTATCACTTGATGTATATTCCCCATTTTCTTTTACCATTATTGCAAACATATTATTATCTTTTATATCTTTTAATTTTACTTCATCTAGTTGTGTTTTATTATCCGATAATTTATTATTTATTAAAAAAATACTACTTACTATTGTTAGTATTACTACTATTAATATTATATATATTCTATTTTTTGTATTAAGTTTATTTTTCATAACTTAACCCTTCCTTTACTACTTTATTTTGTATAATTTATATATTTTTATACATGTAACGACATTTATTTTATTTTTCTTATATTTTTATTCTATCACACTTTATCGTATTTGTGTATAAAAAATTCGCTATTTTAAACATAAATTGTTATAAAATATAAAAAAGAAGCTATTGAAGCTTCTTTAAGCATAAGCTAAATTATTATTAATTTTAATTCTATCTGCTAATGTAGTTAAATATTCAGCATTAGTAGGTTTATCTCTATTAACATTTAAACTATTACCAAAAATTTCTTCCATTAAATTAATATCTCCTCTATTCCAACTAATTTCAATTGCATGTCTTATAGCTCTTTCTACTCTAGTTGGAGTAGTATCAAACTTTTTAGCAATTAATGGATAAACATCTTTGGTAATATAAGAAATAGATCTACTATTTCTATAGACTATTAATATACCTTCTTTTATATATTGATACCCTCTTACATGTGAAGGTATTCCTAAATTATGTAATAAATCAGTAAGCATTTTCTCTTGATTAAATAATGTTATTGGATGAGTTTGTATTTTATTATGAATACTCATAATTCTTTTTTCTAAACTCATAAAATTAATTGGTTTTAACATATAATAACTTATTCCATATGAATTAGCTTCTTCTAAAGTATCTTCATCTTTAAAATTAGTAGTTATTATAATATTTTTATGTATTTTTCTTTTAGCTAATTCTCCTAAAATAAATAAACCATCTAATTTAGGTAATACTAAATCCATTACAATAACATCAATATTATCTACATTATTTAATATATAACTTAAACCATCTTCCCCATTATTTATACAAGCTACTACTTCAATTACATCATGACTGCTAAAGTACTTCTCAATGTCTTTAGTTAATGACTCATTACTGTCAAGAACTAACATTTTAATACTATTTTTCATCATATTCTCCTTCTATAATTTTTGTACTGCTTGTAAATTCATTATAATGTAAAATTTGACAAAAATCCATAGGAAGTTTTGTCAAATGCTGTAAACTTTTGTCGAATACTGTCATAAATAGTAATTAATATGAAAATAGTGTTGAAAACTCTTTAATTTTCAACACTATTTTCTTTAATAAATTCTAAAGCATTCAATTTTCCTGTAGAAACATACTCTAATGTAGCTCCCCCTCCACTAGATGTGTAAGTAAAAGATGAAGTATACCCAAATTTATGGGTGGATGCTACTGCATCCCCTCCCCCTATATAAACAGAAGCATTACTTTTTTTCAATAATTCTAATAATTTTTTAGTACCCTCTTCATATTCTTTTTCTTCAAATTTACCACAAGAACCATTTAGAAAAATAAGTTCTCCGTAGGAAATATCTTTTTCAGTAATGATATTATCTAAAATAATATCATTACTTTGAACGTCTTCTATAGAAACACAAACATTTTTATCTTCTCTTTTTACAATAAAACAATTACTATATATTATTTTATCTTTATTTTCTTCTAATAATTTTTTAACTATTTTTAATACTTCTTCATCACTACTAACTAAACTATTACCTACATTATAACCTTTTACTTTTAAAAATGTATTAAGTAATCCCCCAGTTAATAATAATTTATCACATTTAGGTAATATATTTTCTATTATTTTAATTTTATCATCTACTTTAGCACCTCCCATAATTACTAATAATTTTTTATCTTTATTATTTATAAGAGGATCTAAATTTTTAATTTCATCTTCTACTAAAAATCCTAAATAAGTTGGTAGGTATTTAGAAATACCCGCAGTAGATGCATGCATCCTATGTAATGATGCAAATGCATCTACTACAAATATATCTCCAAAACTTGCCCAATACTTAGCTAACTCTAAATCATTTATACTTTCTTTTTTATTAGGTATATCAGTAAATCTAGTATTTTCAACTAAAAAGCATAATTTATCTGAATTATTAACTATATCTAAATTCAAAGAATCTTCAATAAATTCTAAATCTATTATATTTTTTAAATATTCATATACTTTTTTTAAACTATTATTTTTTTTATCTTCTTCTACTTTAACTCTTCCAAAATGACTAAATATAATAACTTTATTATTATTTTTAAGTAAATAATTAATTGTTTTTAAACTTTTATCAATTTTCGATGAATCAGTAATTATTCCATTATGTATTGGTACATTAAAATCACATCTTAATAAAATTTTCTTATTTTCTATTTTTTCTTCGCTTAAATATTTCATATTTTCACCATTTTTATTTTATAAAAATTAGAAAATAAAATCAATTAAAAACTCCCGAAGGAGTATAACTTTTATTTAAACATTGCTTTAGCAGTACGTAACATTTGAGAAGTATAACCAAGCTCATTATCATACCATGCCACAATTTTATATAATCTTTTTCCATTAACATCCACTATATTTGTAAGACTTGCATCTACTAAAGCTCCTACATGTGTACCAATTATATCACTAGATACAATAGGGGCATTAGTAATTTTTAATACTTCACTTTGATTAGTTAAAAAAGTATTATTTACTTCATCTATTGAAGGATTACTATTTAAAGATAAAGTAACATCAATAAGGGAACCATCTAATACGGGAACTCGGTAAGCAAGTCCATCTAATTTACCTTCTAATTCGGGAATAACTTTACCAATAGCAGAAGCAGCCCCCGTAGTTGTTGGAATAATATTAGCACTAGAGGCTCTTCCTCTTCTTCCTCTTATTCCTTTTTTATGACTAATATCTAAAGTTACTTGATCGTTAGTAAAAGCATGAATTGTACTCATAAAGCCTTCTGAAATACCATAGTTATCATTGATAACTTTTAAAACAGGTGCTAAACAGTTAGTTGTACAACTTGCTCCTGATACTATAACTTCACTACCATCTAAAATATTATCGTTAACACCATACACAACAGTTTTCATATCTCCCTTTCCCGGAGCAGAAATTAAAACTTTTTTAGCACCTGATGTTATATGTTTATAGGCATCTTCTAATTTAGTAAAAACACCACTACATTCTAAAACTAAGTCAATATTTAAATCTTTCCATGGTAAGTTTACGGGATCCTTTTCATTAAACACTTTTATTTTCTTTTGACCAGCGATGATTATATAATCATCTTCAAAAGAAATTTCATTTTCATGAAAGGTGCGGTGAACTGTATCATATTTTAATAAATGACATAATTCTTCAGCGTTTGATAAATCATTTATAGCAACTATATCAAAATCATTACCAGTAATCATTTCTCTAAATGCTATTCTACCTATTCTACCAAAACCATTTATTGCTACTCTAATCATAAGAACCTCCTATAAATTCTCTTATTATTGAATCATCTGTTACATATTCCCCAGGAATAGGATAAAATAATTTTAAAAAGTTTAATAATCTTCTTGCTTCTTCATAATAATTGCTATTAACATTTATAGAACGAAGTAGAGGTTCAACATAAACTTTATGAACTCCTATTTCATAGGGAAGGGCAGTATTTACTATAACATCAGCTTGATGAATGTAAGGAAAAATATATTTTTCCTCTCCATTTCTAACATCTTGCCATACTTCAATAGTTTTATTAACATCATAATTACGAGTTCTATTATCTCTAATAATTCTTCTTATTAATCTTAAATCTACCGTTGAAATATAATTATGTTTATCTATATTTAATGGTATAAAAGGACTTAAATAAATTTTATATTTATATTTATTATCTATTGAAGGTAATAAATCATCATTTAAAGCATGTAGTCCTTCAATTAGTATTATGCTATTATCTTCTAATTTTATAACATTTTCTCCATATTCTTTTTTGCCTGTAACAAAATTATATGTTGGTATACTAACTGTTTCCTTATTTAAAAGTTTTATTAAAGTATCATTAAATAATTTTAAATCTATAGCAGTTAAACATTCAAAATCATATGTACCATCTTCTTTTTTAGGAGACTCTTCTCTTTCTAAGAAAAAATCATCAATAGATAGTTTAACGGGATTAAAACCTTGTGCCATTAAATAAGAAGATAATCTTTTACAAGTTGTTGTTTTACCACTAGATGAAGGACCTGCGATTAAAACAAATTTAATATTTCTATTTGTCGTTATTTTATTAGCAACATTGGCCATATTAATATTAAAAGTTAATTCACACGATTTTATAAAATCTTTTATTTTACCATTACCTACTGTATTATTTATAGAAGTAACATATTGCATATTTAATGTTTCTAACCAATTTTTACCGATTAAAAATGAATTAATAATATTATCATAATGAACATATTCAGGAAGTTTTCCACCATCTCTATTACTTGGTATAACAAATATTAATCTATTTTTTCCTAAATAAATTATTTCATATTGAGTAATACTTCCAGTTGAATATGGCATATCTGAATAAAAATAATTATATACACCATTTAATTCATATAAAGTAACTACTTTATCAGAAATACCTTGAATATTTAAGGCTTTTTCTAAATCTCCCATTTTATTATAAAACGCAATTGCTTCTTTTTTCTTAACATTTAATTTATGAAATGGCTTGTCTTCTAAAATAATTCTTGCCATTACACTTTTAACATTTGCTAAATCTTCTTGAGTTAAAATTTTATGACCAATTACTTCTCCTAAAAATCCTTTAGGTACGCTATGTTGATAATTAATTTCTAATTCAGGAAAAACTTCTTTTAATGCTACTTGAAAAATAAATTCTAATCCACTTTTATATATTTTATTTCCTGTTAAATCATTTAAATCAATAAATGTTACATTAGCATCTTCTAAAGCTTTTTCTCTTAAATCAATAACTTCATTATTAATTTTTAATCCTAAAATATTTTTATCCAAATTAAACCCCTTACTAATTTCATAGTAAGTTGTATTCTTTTTAAATTTTTTAGTTATCCCATTTGTAGAAATATTTATGTAATCCATTACTAACCCCTTCTACTATAAAATATAATATCACAAAATAAAATTTTTTTGAATAAAAACTTACTATTTTTTATATTATAATTATAGGTGAAATATATGAATATAATTCCAACAGTTATTGAAAAAAGTAGTAATAAAGAATATGCCTATGATTTATATTCTAGGCTTTTAAATGATAGAATAGTCTTTTTAAATGGAGAAATTAATGATAATGTAAGTAGTATTGTTGTTTCTGAATTACTATATTTAGATAGTTTAAACCATGATGATATTTATTTATATATTAATTCTCCTGGAGGATCTATTACAAGTGGAATGGCTATCTATGACACAATGAATTATATTAAAAGTGATGTTAAAACTATTTGTATAGGGCTTGCTGCATCAATGGGGGCTTTTTTACTTGCATGTGGTACGAAAGGAAAAAGATGTAGCCTACCTAATAGTGAAATAATGATACATCAACCCCTTGGAGGTACACAAGGACAAGCAACAGACATTAAAATTGCTGCTGAAAGAATTTTAAAAATTAAAGAAAAATTAAATACTATATTAGCAAGTGTTACTAATAAAGACGTTAAAGTAATTGAAAATGATACAGAAAGAGATAATTTTATGTCACCAAGTGATGCTCTTAACTATGGTTTAATTGATGAAATTATACACTAAAAAAACTAGAAAAAACTAGTTTTTTTTAATTCCATTTTATTATTGTATCTCCTTCACTAGATAACATATATTTTTCTTTAGCATATCTTGCTAAATATGAATCATCTTGTAACTTAGTTATTTCTGCTGATAATTTATCTTCATTATCCATAAGCATTTCATATTTTTGGGTAAGTTCAACTTCAAGTCTTCGATTGGCTAAAATTTGTTTCCAATCATTATATACACCACCAACTAAAAGAACTAACAAAAGGACAATTGTTATTGTTATTAAAAAAAGTCTTTTTCTTTCTTTTTTACTTTTCTTATTGTGCATATTTATCTTTCCCATTATCTTCTTAAGATAAGACTAGCACAATTATTTTATTTTTTCAATTCTTAAATAATCGTTTTACATTAATTTTACTTAACAAATATTTTTTTAATAAATAGCCTATTAAGAATCCTATAAAAACAGTAAATATAAAATAAATATGAAAATTACCTTTATTGACATGATACATTAAAATTATATAAATAATAGTTATATCCATAACATACACAAATGTTAAAATATGTTTAGTAATTACTTTTAAATTTTGAATTAATTTAAAATTTAGAAAAGTTAAAAAGAAAAATAATATACCAAATAAAAATGATACTAAAAAAGAAATCAATTGTAAGGTACTAGTCATTATTTAAATAATTTGGAAATAAAACTTTCTTCTTTATTTTTTTTCATATTTTCTATATAAGCAAAACTATTTAATTTACCTTTAATTTTTACATTACCATCATGAGTATCTAATTTAACTATTTCTAAACCTTCTCCTTTTAATAATATTATACCCATATTTGATTCCATTAAAAATTCTTCATCATCAAAACTACTAATTTTATTTATACCTGTAAGACTAATAGTACTTCTATCTGTTATTTTTACTTCATGATTTCCATAATTTGTTATATCCATTATACTTTCCATAAGTCCTCCCCTAAAATATATGCTAAAAAAAAGAATATCTTTACTAATTTAGATATTCTTCTTAAAATTTCAAATATTATTTATTCTTCACTAACTTTATTATATTCTTCTAATATTTTACTTTCAAACATATTACGCGTTTCCTCATTAGTTGGATGAACTATATCTTCAGATCTAATTACTCCATCTTTAACTATCTTTTTGTGAGGCATTGCACAAAATGTTCTTTCCTTTCCTTCAATAATTCTTATACCTGAGATAAGAAAACAGTCATCAATCTTTACTGTCGCATAACCTTTAAGTTTTGGATTTTCTTCTTTGTTTACTTTATGAACACGTACATCTGTAATTTCCATAATACCACTCCTATCTTGATTTTCCAAACTTTAATATTAGTTTAAAACAAACTGGAAATTTTTTCAACCCATTTTAAACAAATTTAATTTTTATATCACCAGTTATGTAGTCATTATAAGAAAAACTTTTTTCTATTCCATCAGTAATTATCGTAAAAATATTAGGATATACTTTATAAAGAACTCCTTCATATCTTGTTCTTTTATTTCTGAGTCCATATACCGTTATAACAACTTTTTTATTAAGACTTTTTGCAATCTTTTCTTTTACCATATTAATATTCATTATCTTGGATACCCCACATACATAAGACCATTACCAATAATTCCTCCCATACCATCTTTACCATATTTTGTTTGGGCTAATGTTTCTTTTAAATTAACTTCTTTATTTCTTTCCGTTAAAGCAATAGTTACAGCAATAATTGCCGGATCAAGAGCGTGTATATTTACTCTTTTAGGGCTGGATGCATAA
Source organism: uncultured Bacilli bacterium (assembly GCA_947589495.1). Taxonomy (GTDB): domain Bacteria; phylum Bacillota_I; class Bacilli_A; order RF39; family UBA660; genus SIG200. Next base: position 35,496 of record CANQAK010000002.1, read on the forward strand.
TTTGCACCAGCCTTTATTAACTCTTCATAATTACTTTGACAAGCTCCTGCAATAATAACTAATTTTTCATGACTTTTTTCATAATTTCTAGCAGCTTTAACTGCTTTTATAAAATTCCTTGTATTTTTATAATTATCTAAGTCGTTTGGATTACCTTTCTTTTTATAGTAAGCATCATGCCCAGTAATAATTAAAATATCCGGTTTATATTCTTTTAAAAGCATACCAACTTGTTCATACATATCTTCTTCTTTTATTTTTTTACCAATGGCTTGTACTCCTGAATATTTATAATACTTTAAACATTTATCAAGATATTCACTATCACCATCAATGTGAATTATTTTTGCAGGCAAGTAAAAATAATCTCCTTTTTCAATATTTTTACTTGCTCTATTTTCATTTTTAAAATCTTCTTCTCGTGGTTTTTCACATTTTACTAAATCATTTAAAGTACTATCAGCATATAACCTTACTTCAGCCCCTTTTAAATAATAAATACCATTTTGAATATTAATGACTTTAAATATTGTATCATGGTTATAACTTTTTCTTGTTACATAATCCCCCGTATTAATTTCCAAAAATATCACCATTAAATTTTATGCTCATTTTTATAAAAAAAGAAGAAAATATTAGTATTCCCTAACTCTACTAATATTTTCTTCAAAGTAGTTATTCCATGTTTCATCAGTATAATTTACATGTAAGTTATAATCAATAATTTTATAATCTACTATACCATTTTTAACTAAATTTTCTAAACTATCTCCACATTTTATTAATGATTCATCTATATAAAAATTATTATTTAAAGAGTAATATACTACATTTTCATATTCATCAAATTCTACATAACATGCATTTATTCTACCTTCTAAATCTTCATAAACAAAAATTTGTCTATCTTGATTAAAAAATTTTAAATTATCTTTATATTTAGCTACGCCATCATAATAATTACTTAACTCATTAAATCCATGGTTTACCATTATATTAGATACTTCTTTTATTACTTTATCTTTTAAACTAAGTTCTCTAATAGCCATACTACTATAATTAATATTATTTTCATTCATCATTCTTTCTATAAAACTATTATCTAATTTATCTAAAACAAATGAATAAATATAATCTTCATCATAACCTTTATTAATAAGATTATTTACTAAAGTAGAATAAATTTCTAAATATATTTCTTCATGCATTTTACTATCAGCAATATATTCTAAATCAAAATTATAGTAATTATCCATTTTTAAAAATAATTCTGTTGGTTTACTTATACCAAATTCTTTTAATTTTTCTAATACATAGATAATTCCATTATCATTCATCGTTTGAACATCTATATCTAAAATATCACTAAATAAATCTACAACATCACTAAGTTCAGTATAAAAATTTAAACCTGGATATTTAGATGTATTTTTATAAGTAATTAAATCATTTAATCCTTCCGTATAACCTACCCCTAAATAATTTATAGATAATCCATTTTCATTTAATACAGGTATTGGTAATTCATTTATTTTAAAATTAACAGATGTATGTAAAATAGTTTCATTTTTACTAATATAATTATTTAACATATGAGATAATTCATGAATAAAAGTGTATTTATCTTCATCTGTATAAAATGGTTTATTAGGAATATGAATAGTTTTAGAATTAGCTTCAAAATAAGCAACAGTAGCTACTCTAGTAGCGTTAGTTATTTCTTCTTCATCATCCACACATATTTCTAAATCTTTTAAATTTAAATAAAAACTTATTAAATTAGTTTGGGGATTATTTTCCTTTAAACTTAATATATATTCTTTAATCCAACCTTTAAATTCTTGAGGAATTTTAGTATTATTTTCTAAGGCAATAAATAAATCATCAATACTTGGAGATAAATTATTTAATTCTTGAAGTTCTTGGTTATTAAATAGATAATTAATATCATATCTATTTCCCACAGACAATCTATTTAAATAAATTGTCCCATCACTTAAAAATTTATAACTAGAGTGTGTACTATCTAAAATAGCTAATAAACTTGGATCATAGTCTACTTCATCTTTAGTAAAATCCATAGATATTACATCCTCGACTGATAAATTAATCATATTTTTCTTTCTTAAATTAACAGTTAAAAGAGTTGATATAATTATTAAAAATGATATTGATCTGAATATTCTTCCTTTATTATCACTATATATTGCCATAAATTCCTCGTTTTCTAAAAGGATATTATAACAACTTAAAAGTATTTATGCAAACCTTTAAAGATTATTTGCAATATCTATAAATACTTCTTCACTTAAATCTTCTGCTCTTACAAGTTCATTTAAATTATATTTCTTTAATATAGATTCTATTTTTGTAAAATCATAATTATTTAAATTATTTTTTAAAGTTTTTCTTTTCATTTTAAAACTATCTTCAATTAATTTAAAATAAATATCTTTATTTACTTTTGGTAATTCTAAACGTTTTGAAAATTTAATAACGGCACTTTCTACTTTTGGAACTGGTTCAAAACATTTTTTACTAACATTAAAAAGAAGCTCTATATCAAAATAATAATTTAAATATAAAGTTATACTACTATAATTTTTAGAATGTGGTAAAGATGTAAATCTTTCAGCAACTTCTTTTTGAACCATAAAATACATTTCATCTATATCTAAATTTAAATTAATTAAATATTTAATTATTGGTGTTGTTATGTAGTATGGTAAATTACCTACTACATATAAATGTTTTCTTTGATAATTTTTAATATCTTTTGTTATATCACTTTTTAAAATATCATTATAAATTATTTTTGTTTTATCATCTTCTAATTTATTTAAATAGGGTTTTAAATCTGTATCAATTTCATAACATAATAATTGACAACCCTTTTCTTTTAATTTTTTAGTTAAAGCCCCTTTACCAGGGCCTATCTCTATAATTAAATCATCTTTACAAACATTTATATTTTCACTAATTTTTGTAATTATTTCATTATCTATTAAAAAATTTTGTCCTAAACTTTTTTTTGCCTTCATAAAAAACAAAGGAGAATTATTCTCCCCATCCTTCCCTTAATATATCATAAGTAATAACTGTTCTTCCTAAAGTAAATGCTTCATCTAAATTACTACTTAATAAATCTAATGAATTACCAGTAACCCCTCTATCTAAAACTATAGCTATAATTGGATTATCTTGCATTTTATATGCATTAAATCTCACAATTGTTCCACAAGATAAGTTAGTTGATGATGCTACAATTTTAACAGTTCCATAAGTTCTATCTTCATAAGTAGTTCTACCATCTTTTATATTATAATCTTTTAAACAACCAAGTGTACCATTACAAAGAGGGCAATTGTAAACATAACCAGTTAAATCTCCTGTATAGGTATCTCTAGCACTATATATATCATTTTCTCTAAATTCATCAGCTTTTAAAGCCATTGTTGATAAATTAACATTTTTATTAATATTATCACTATAAGATTTTGTTTCAATAATATGAATATAACTTGTTGAAGCCACAACAAAAAGAATAATTATAAAAATACGTATTGTTTTACTTAATACTTTTATCATTATTCACCTTCTTATACAATTAAATTATACATAAGAAGTTCTATTTTGTCAAAAATAGTTCATCAATATTATTATTTGTTATTCTAGCTAATTCATCTAAACTAACATTTTTTAAATGAGAGACAAACTCGGCGATTTGAATGATATGACTTGGAGAATTTTTTTTACCTCTAAAGGGTTCTGGTGTTAAATAAGGACTATCTGTTTCTAAAACTATTTTTTCTAAAGGTAACTTTTGAATAACATTTTTAATATTAGCATTTTTAAAAGTTATAACTCCATTTACTCCGATTAAATAACCCATTTTTATATATTCTAAAGCTGTTTCTAAAGAACCTGAAAATGAATGAATTACTCCTTTAACATGATATTTTTTTAGAGTATTAATAGTATCTAATGTTGCATCTCTACTATGAATGATTACTGGTATATTATACTTTTGAGCAAGATTTAATTGTAATTCAAATAACTTAATTTGTTCTTCTTTATTTTCTTTAGTATAGTAATAATCAAGTCCTATTTCTCCAATAGCAATAATTTTTTCATTAGTAATATTTTGTTCAATAAATTTTAAATCTTCTTCTTTATAATTAAGAACATCTTCTGGATGTATTCCAATTGCACCATACATTTCATCATAAATATTACATAAATTTAATACTTCTTTAGAACTTTCTAAATTACATCCATTATTAATAAATCTACTTACATTATTTTCTTTAGCTAATTTAATTATTTCATCTATATTTTCATAATATTCTTTATAAATATGACAATGACTATCAGTAAAACTATTCATTATTTTTATCTTCTTCAATTTCTTTTAATTTTTGAGCACAATCTATTCTTTGAAATAATATAGATGGATTATTAAGTTGATAAATATTATGATCATTAAAATTAAATGAATTATCTTTAGTATTTAGTTGATTTAAAATATTATCACTAGTTTCTGGTAAAAATGGTTTAATAAAAACTGCACATACTCTTATAGCTTCCAGTAAATTATATATAACTGTTTCAAGTCTATTTTTACTGTTATCATCTTTAGCTAGTACCCAAGGAGTTGTATCATCAATATATTTATTACTACTTCTAAGTACTTCAAATATTTGATCTATGGCATTACCAATTTCTAATTTATCCATTTTTAATTCAATATTTTTATCTAAATTATTTATTAAATTAATTAAATTATCATCAACTTCTCTATTTTCTTTTTTATTAGTAATTTTACCATCAAAATATTTAATACCCATTGTAATTGTTCGATTAACTAGATTTCCTAAAATATTAACTAAATCACTATTAATTCTTTCAATTAAAAGTTCATAAGAAATAACTCCATCTGCACTGAAAGGTATTTCATGTAATAAATAATATCTTACTGCATCAACTCCAAAATGTTTAACTAAATGATCGGCATAAATAACATTTCCTTTACTCTTACTCATTTTTCCATCATTCATTAAAAGCCAAGGATGTCCAAATACTTGTTTTGGAAGAGGTATATCTAAACTCATTAAAAAGCATGGCCAATATATCGTATGAAATCTTATAATATCTTTACCAATTAAATGTAGGTCTGCTGGCCACCATTTATTAAATTCTTCACTTTCCCCATCAGGGTCGTATCCTATATTTGTTATATAATTTGTTAAGGCATCAAGCCATACATAAACTACATGTTTATTATTAAAAGTTACTGGAATTCCCCATTTAAAAGAAGTTCTTGAAACACATAAATCTTGCAACCCTGGTTTTAAAAAATTATTAATCATTTCATTTTTTCTAGCTTCCGGCTCTATAAATTCTGGATGATTTTCTATATACTCAATTAATTTATCTTGATATTTTGATAATTTAAAAAAGTAGGCTTCTTCACATTTTTCAGAAACTTCTCTTCCACAATCTGGACATTTACCATCAATTAATTCTTTTTCTGTCCAAAATGATTCACAAGGAGTACAATAAAGACCTTTATACTCTCCTAAATATATATCACCTTTATCATACATTTTTTTGAATATTTTTTGAACTATTTCTTCATGATGTTTATCAGTTGTTCTTACAAATTTATCATAACTAGTATTCATTATATCCCATATTTTTTTAATTTCTTCAGATACATTATCAACAAATTCTTGAGGACTTAAACCAGATTCTTTGGCCTTTATTTCAATTTTTTCCCCATGTTCATCAGTACCTGTTTGAAAAAGTACATCAAAACCTTTTAATCTTTTATATCTTGCTATCGCATCCGCTAAAACAATCTCATATGTATTTCCAATATGAGGTTTACCAGATGTATAAGCAATGGCAGTTGTTATAAAATATTTGTTATTCATTATTTATTCCTTCTTTCTTATTGGTACTTCCAAATCCACCCACTCTTTTTTCTTTAACTGTATCACCACAAGTTAAAAACTTAACAAAAATTCCTTGGGCATAAGCTTCTCCTTTTTGAACTTTAAAAGTTTTATCTCCCTCATTTTGTAAAGAAACAAAGATATGTCCTTCGTTATCAATATTGTTATAATAATCACTTTCAATTATCCCTACTTGATTAGTCATTCTTATATTATATTTAAAACCCATGCTACTTCTTATGACAATCATAAGCATTTCATCTTTTAAAAAATTAGCTTTATACCCGGTTGGAATTTTTTTAATTTCTCCAGGAGATAACTCAAAATCTTCTATAGCTATAAAATCATATCCGGCACTATATTTTGTTTTTCTTTTTGGTAATTCATATGAATTATATAACTCCTTATCATCTTTAATATCTTTTTTAAATTGTTCGAAGCTTATCTTTTTAAAATACCTCACCATAATTATACTCCTTTTAATTTTTTTTAAAATAAAAATTCATAAATAAGATGAAAGGACGAATTAATATCCGCGGTACCACCTTTATTTATGAATTAATCATACACTCTTTAGTTTTAACGCACTTCTGCAAATTAACTCCCTTATCCATACGAGATTATTTCATCCATTAATTTTCACCAACCATTAACTCTCTTAAGTAAATCCATAATCTTCTTTAATAATTTCTTCGTTAACTAAATTAAATTTTAGCATATGTTAAAACTTTAAGCAACATCTAATTTTTGTACTATTAATTTTTGAACTATTTTAGCATATTTAACATTTTCTTCTTCTTTTTTGTTACTCATAATAATTATAAGACCACTACAATCTACTGATGTAATAATAGGTAACATTATAAAATAACAATTAGTTTTAAAAATGATTTCTTCTTTAGGACTAGTATAAGATTCTCTATTATCAATTAATTTTTTTTGTTTTTCTTCCAATTTTGTATCTATTAAAGTTTTTAAATTACTACTTGCTGAAATAATTTTTTCACGATCAGTAATAAGTATTCCAACATTACATACATCATATATAATATCACATAATTTTTGACCTAAATCTTTAATATTTTCTACTTGAGAATATTTTTTAATAATAATTGCATTATCATTAGTATAAATTTCTAATGGTTCACCATCTCTAATACCTAAATTATATCTTATTTCTTTGGGAACTACTATTCTTCCTAATTCATCTATTCTTCTTGTAATTCCACTTTTTGTCAAAACTACTCACTCCATTCTTTAATAGTGTGAATAATTTTATAAATATTATACTTCTAAATAATTAATTAAGACATTTTTAAACCACTTTCAATATCTAAATTTATAATTTCCCCTTTATTATTAAAAATAATTTGTTCTCCATTTATATATCTTTTAAATAAATCAATATACTTTGTTATTCTATAATATAATTCTTTTACAGTTAAATCCCCATCTAAAAGACAATCTGTTATAATAGAACTTACATGTGTTTGTTCATTACTTATTTTTGTTTCATTATCAATAATTTCATCTATATGCTCAATTGAAGGATTATTATATTCTTTTTGAACAGCATACAATTCCTCCATTGAATTAGTATTTTTAATTTTATTTAATATTTCTTTAAAATTAATATTAGTTATTTTATTTAAAATATCTCTTCCAGAATAACTATTTATAGATAAATATAATCCTTCTTTTCTAACTTTAAGAAAACCAATCCATTCTTTATATGAATCATGTTCTTCTTTTGTTACTTCTTCTAAATGTTTAATTAAAAACTCATATTCATTTGTACTATCTAAAGATATAATATGATTCATAGTTTTTATAAACATATCTTTCTCTTCTTTAGTTAATTCATTTAACTTTTTATTAAATATATTTTTTAATTGTTCAATATTTTTTAATACTTCATAAAATTCTTTTTGATTATTATATTTTAATATTAATTGTTCTATAAAAGTTAAATTATTATTTTTACTCTTTTTTTCTAAACTTTTTCTTTGAATTTGAGCTGTTATAGTATTTGCAATTAAATCTGCAACTACATCTTTATTAGAACGATTTATCGCATATTCATGATTAAATAATGTTGTTCCATCTGCTAAAGATATAATATCTATTCCAAACTTTTCTTTTAACATTTTATTTAAAATTTCTAATTTAGGAGAAAAACATTCTTTTTTATTGTTTTCTTTAAATGGTAAAGTATCTGGAGAATTTAAAATCATATCTCCAAAAAATGAATAATTTAACCCAATTGCACTATATTCTAAAATATATATAATATCTTCTTTAACACGAGCATAATTATTATCACTTTCATTCATAAGAATATCTTCATTTATAACCATTTCTAGATAATTTATAAGCATATCAATTCTTTGATCTCTTAACTCTTCATTTAACCATTTTGATGGATTATGTCTTGTATATTCCCAATTTTCTTCTTTAATTATATTTTTTACATTTTCTTTATCTTTTGAACTATTCCAAGAAGTACTTTTATTTGTTGGTTCTTTATATTTATATCCTAAAGCATCTGTAATAAATACATTAACATATGGTGTTACTATTTTACCTTCATAACCCACCACTAATGCATATGGATTACAACTTTTTACTTTATCAATTTCTTCTTTTGGACATAGTATATAACCATCATTTTTTATTGGTACACTTCCATAAGAAAATAAATCACATTCTGTACCTGCAACTATTTTATCTTTATTAGTATTAAGTGGCAAACATACCGCATACTTTTTATCCCATGTACCGTATTCATGTCCCATAACACTGGCATTTAAACAAAAATGAATAGTATTTCTAAATCTTTTTACAGGATATTGAAACTGTTTTTCTTCTCCCTTAATAGTAAATGAACAAGTTACATAGTTTACTTCATTACTATCTTTTGGAGTTATTATATATTCTTTTGGAAGATAATTAGTTTGATGAACTAATACTAAATCATTAATACTTTTTATTTCTTTGGTGGAATCTTCAACTACTTCATGTAAATCTTCTTCAGTTAAAATAAGTGTTTCTTCATTTTGGATGGCCTTTTGTAATCTTTCTTTTATATTTGTCATAATAAAAACTCTACCTTACTAGTAAAAAATAACATAGTAAAATAGAGATTTAAAGTATTTTTATGAAAAATAAGTAAAATATTGTCAATTAATTATCTTTAATAGCAATTAATAATCTAACTAAATAAAAGACATAATGTTTTGGTAAACTTTTATAAAATAAAGTAATAATAATATTTTTATGAACATATTTTAAATTAAATTTATTAGTTATATTTAAAGTTTCAAATAATAATTTATCTCCTTTAATTTTATCAGATAACTCTATTGGTAAAACTATTTCAACAAAACGGTCAGTTTTATTTACCTTTGTTATATTTAACATCTTACAAAGATTAGTAAACCATTCTTCATACATATATATTTCCATATCTTCATCAATTTTACCAAAACGATCTTCTAATTCTTCTTTAACACTTTGTAATTTTTCTAAAGAATCTATCTCATTAATTTTTTGATGAATTTCTATTTTTATATCTTCATCAGTAACATAATCATCTTTAATATGTGTAGAAACTTCAATTAAATTTTTATTATCATCAGTCTCTTCTTCTACAAATTCACCCTTAGCTTTTTTCATTTCAACTTCAATTAATTTCATATATAAAGATATTCCTACTGAATCGACAAAACCAGCTTGTTCACTACCAAAAATATCTCCAGCTCCTCTTAAAGATAGATCTCGCATAGCAATTTTATAACCACTTCCAAGTTCTGTAAATTCTTTAATAGCTTGTAATCTTTTAACAGCAATTTCATTTAACATTTTCTTTTTATCATATAACAAATATGCATATGCAACACGATTACTTCTTCCAACTCTTCCTCTTATTTGATACAACTGACTTAATCCAAATTTATCAGCATCAAATACAATTAAAGTATTTGCATTAGCAATATCTATTCCATTTTCTATAATAGTTGTACATATTAAAACATCATATTTATAATTTACAAAGTCATCCATCTTACTTTCTAGTTCTTCTTTACTCATTCTTCCATGGGCATAACTTATTCTTGCCTCTTTAACTAAAGAAGAAACTTTATCAACAATTCTATCTAAATCTTCAATACGATTATATAATATAAACACTTGACCTTTTCTTGATAACTCTTTATAAATAGCATCTTTTATTAATAAATCTGATTCTTCAATAACATAAGTTTGAACCGGATATCTATTTACTGGAGGGGTATCAATAATAGATAAATCTCTTAATCCAGATAAAGCCATTTTTAATGTTCTTGGTATAGGAGTAGCTGATAAAGTTAAAACATTTACATCATTTTTAAATTCTTTAATTCTTTCTTTATGTTTAACTCCAAAACGTTGTTCTTCATCTACTACTAATAAACCTAACTTTTTTGGATTAATGTCTTGACTCAATAAACGATGTGTTCCAACTAAAATATCAATTGTACCTTTTTGTAAATTTTCTAAAATATATTTTGTTTCTTTTGGAGTAGTAAAACGATTTAAAAGTCTTATTTCTACTGGAACATTTTTAAATCTTTCTTTTATAACATTGTATTGTTGTTTAGCTAATATAGTAGTAGGACATAAATACATTACTTGCATATTATTAATAACTGTTTTAAAAATAGCTCGCATAGCAACTTCAGTTTTACCAAATCCTACATCTCCACATAAAAGTCTATCCATTGGTATTTGACTATTTAAATCATTATTAATTTCTTCAATCGCTTTAGCTTGATCATACGTTTCTGTATATTCGAATTCAGAAGCAAATACTTCTTGTTCTGGATAATTTTTATAAGGTATTCCTTTAATACTAACTCTTTTGGCATATAAATCTAATAATTCTTTAGAAATATCTTTAGCTTTCTTTTTAATATATGTTTTAGTTTTAGCCCAACTAGTTGAATTTAATTTATTTAATTTTGGTATGGTACCTTCTTTACTTGCATATTTATATATCGTATTTATTTTTTCAACTGGTATATATATTTTATCACCACCAGCATATAAAAGTTGAATATAATCTTTTTGTAAACCATCTTTAACTAAAGGGACTAATCCATTATAAATACCAATACCATGATTTAAATGAACAACATAATCTCCCTTTTCTAAATCATTATAATTTTTAATTTTTTTACCAATATGTAAATTATTTTTATAATTTGTTATAGTATTAACTTGAATACCTATATCATTTTCAGAAATACATACTAAATCATTTAAAATAAAACCTTGATTAATTTTCTTATTTATTATATTAGCATGAGGAATTAATTTTTTTATAGTTTTTATTTCACTATCTTTTGATAAATAAAAATATATTTTTTTACCTTCTTTTTCCCATTTATAAATTGTATCTTTTAAGTATTCAAAATTTTCTTTAAATGAAGGAATTTCTTTTGCAACAGTGACAGTTGGATTATTAATTGTATCAATAAATAATTCATATTGAGGATGAATATCCTCTAAAAGAAACATATAGTTTTCATTTTCATCTGTTTCTTTTTTAAAATCATTTATTTCTTCACATAATCTTTCATATGATACATCTATTTGGGCTTTATTAAGATACACTACGATTCCATTATCAGTATAATCATATAAAGAATTTTTTTTAAGAGTTTCTAATTCTTGAAATGGTTTAATTACAATACTATTTATATCTTTAATTGTTCTTTGAGAATTTTCATCAAAATATCTTATCGATTCAATTGTATTTCCAAAAAATTCTATTCTAATTGGATGATCTTCATTTATCAAATAAATATCTATAATAAATCCTCTTATAGAAAATTCTCCAGACATAGTTACTAAAGATTCTTTTTTATATCCATAATCATTAAGTAACTTAATAAGTTCATTTCTATCTATTTCTTCATTAACATTAATTTTTAAATTATTTTTAGCATCTTTTGAAGGTAAAAATCTTAAATATCCCATTAAATTAGTAATTATAATTTGTTTAGATGTAGAAAGTTTTTCTAAAACATTTAATCTTCCTAATTGAAATTCTGGAGAAATAGCAACTACTTTTGATGTTATAAAATCATCCATAGGAAATAATTCTACATTGTCTAAATGTAATTTTAGATGTTCATAAAGTTTATTACTTTCATATAAATGACTAGTTACGAGAATAATATTCTTATTTTCTTTTTTAAATAATTCTTCCATGTAAAAAGCAATTAACTCATTAGTTAACCCATATGTTATAGAACCATTTTTAAAATTAAAATAAGAACTTAAATCCATAATTCTACCTACTTCTTATTATTATATTCTAATGCTTTATTTATTCCTTCTATAGTAAATAACTTAATAATATTATTAAAACTATCCATATTAGAATTTAAATTTTCCTTTTCATTTTTTGATAATTTACCTAATACATAATCCATAGTAGGAATATTTTTATCTTTACCAATGCCAATTTTTAATCTGGCAAATTCATCAGTACCTAATTCATTAATAATTGATTTTATACCATTATGTCCTCCGGATGAACTATTTCTTTTTATTTTAAATTTGCCTACTTCTAAATCTAAATCATCTTGAATTACTAAAATATCACTAGCTAAAATTTTATAATATTTAGCAAACTTATTTACTGCAATACCAGATAAATTCATAAATGTTTGAGGTTTAATGTAGATTATTTGCTCTCCATTTATCATTTCTGAATAATATAAAGCATCCATTTTTTCTTTCCAATCAACTTTACCTAAATAGTTATCTAATACTATAAAACCAATATTATGTCTGGTATTTTGATATTCTCTTCCGGGATTACCGAGTCCTACTACTAATTTCACATTAATTCTCCTTAAATAAATTTTTATATGTTTTTAAATTACTTATATCTTTAACATTATTTATAATTATTCCACATTTTGAATCCTTAACACATTTTACTAACACAATTGATGGTTTACTATTTTTTGTTGTTTTGATAAGTTCAATATTTTTGACATTTAATTTATATTTATTTCCTAAAATAATAATTTCATCTAATCTATTAACTCGATGAACTAAATAAAATTCTCCTTTTGTATTTAAATATTTAGAAGCCACTTCAAATATGTCTTCTAAAGTTACTTTAATTTCATGTCTTGCAATAGCTAGACTTGTTAAATCATTTAATTCACTAAATTCATAATTTTTAAAATATGGTGGATTGCAAGTAATTATATCATATTTTTTATTTTTTAAATAATTAATACAATTTTTTATATCTTCATTATAAAGATAAATTTGCTTGTTTTTTTGATTATATTTAATACTTTTTATAGCTAAATTATAAATATTAGATTGTATTTCTATTCCTTCAATATGAGAATTAGTTTTAGTTGATAAAATTAATGGAATAGAAGCATTACCTGTACATAAATCTAAAATATTAGTTGTTTTTGAAGAAAGTTTTACAAATTCTGCTAATAAAATGGAATCTAAAGAAAATTTAAATAATTCTTCGTCTTGATATATTTTTAAACCATAATCATATAGATCATTTAATACTACCTTTGACATTTATTTGAATTCAACTTCTTCTTTATTGCTGCCCACTAAAACTTTACAACGTTTATTTAATATATCAACACTTGTAACTATTCCTTCTCCACTATTAGTTTTTATTGTATCTCCAACGGCAGGAAGTTCTTTAGCAGCCTCTATATAATTTTCATCTTCATATTGTAGACAACATAATAATCTTCCGCATAACCCATTTATTTTTGAAGGATTCAAAGCTAAGTTTTGATTTTTAGCCATATTCATTGAAATAGCATCAATATGATTTAAAAAACGACGACAACATATTTTTTGACCACAAATGCCCACACCACCAATTTCTTTAGCTTTATCCCGGGCTCCAATTTGTCTTAACTCTATTCTAGTATGATAAATTGCCGCTAATTTTTTAGCTAAAAGTCTAAAGTCAACTCTTTCATCAGAAACAAAACAGAATAATAACTGACTTTTATCAAACGCAAAATCAGCACTAATAACATGCATATTTAATTCTAATTTTTTAATTAATTCTTTACATTTTTCTAATGCTTTTTGATTCTCTTTTAATAAATTATAATAATTATCTGTATCTTCTTTAGTAGCTTTTCTAATTATATTTTTATATTTTTCTAAATCAAACTCTTCACTTTGAACTTTACTTATTTGAGCATATTGTTCGCCTTTTTCAGTTTCTACAATAACATAATCTCCTTTTACAAGTTCATCATCACCATTAAAATAATAATTTTTACCATTTGATTTAAAAACAACACTAAATAATTTCATTATTTAATCCATCCATTTCTATAACAAACCTATCAAGTAATAAATCAAGATTTACATTATAATTAAACTCTTTTAATATTTCAATAATTAAATCTATTTTAGCTTTTAAATTTTTAATAGATAATTTATGTAAGAATTCATAATTTTCTAAATCTTTTTTAATAAATCTACTATCTAACTCACTTTTATAAATAGATAAAATTATTTGCATAATTACTTTTAAATCATTTTTTTCTAAATCACTTAGATATTCTTTATTATACAAGACTAAACCTGTTTTTTCTACTTCTATTTTATTTAAATACTCTTTTATTATATTTATATAATTTCTATATGTATCTTCATCTATTTCATATTCATCATAAATAGAATTATTAAAATTTATTTCTAATAATTGACATCTACTTTGAATTGTAGGAAGGATGCCATCAATATTATTAGTTAGAAAAAATCCAATAACATTACCTTCTGGTTCTTCTAAAAATTTTAAAATAGTATTTGCTGATTCTTTATTCATTTTTTCAGCATTTTGAATAATATAAATTGATTCTTTAGTATATTGAGATTCTTTAGAAAATAAACTTCTAAGTTCTAATACTTGTTCTTTTTTTATAAATGCTCCTGAAGGAATAATAATTCTTAAACTAGGAAGATTATTTAAGTCAATTAAATGACATAAAGAACATTTATTACATGTTTCACTAAATTTATCAATACAAAAAATGTTCTTTATGACTTTTAAAAGAACTTTCATACATTTTTGAATATTATTAGTATCAATTAAATATGCATGTGCTAATTTTTTTTCATGATAATATTCAATTAAATTTTCTAATTCACTACTATTTATAAGAACCTCCTAATTTATAATATAGAAGATTGCGAATAAAGAACATAAACCAGGCACTCCTAAAAAAGAAGTAATTCCAATAGTAATTAAATTTATTGGTAAATAAATTCCAACATTTTTAAGCATTATATTTATTCCATAAATTATTCCAAAGGAAAATACAATTTTTTTTAAGAATGTGCCTATGTTTTTCAAAAAATATCACCCATTAAAATATATTTTTATTTTTTTATTTTATTCAGATATTTTTTTGCGATCTTCTAATGCCTTGTCTAATGTAATAATATCAAGATAATCAATTTCAGCTCCCATAGGTAGGCCATAAGATAATCTGGATATAGTAACATTTTTATTTTCAAATATTTTTTTTATATAAAGAGTAGTAGTTTCACCTTCAATTGAAGATTTTAAAGCCAATATAAGTTCTGGATTTTCTAAACTTTCTACTCTTTTAATTAAATTAGATATATTTATATCTTCTGGTCCAATACTATCCATTGGAGAAATTAAACCATTTAAAACATGATATACACCTTTATAGTTTCCAACTTTCTCAAATGAAAATACACTTTTATAATCTTCAATTACACATATTAAATTGTGATCTCTATTGGGATTACTACAAATATTACATATTTCATTTTCTGTTATATGGCCACATATTTTACATTTTTTTAATTTAGTTTTAGCATCAATTAAAACTTTAGAAAAATCTTCAACATCTTCATCTTTAAGTTCTAAAGTAGCTAGTGCCATTCTTTCAGCAGATTTTTCTCCAATACCAGGCATTTTTTTATAATAATTTATTAATTTTTGTAACAACTCTGGATATATCATATTACATTAACCCATCTAATGCACCAGCATATTGTCCTAATTTATTACTCATTGCATCTGTTATTTTAACAAAAGCATCTTTTACAGCAATTTGGAACATATCTTCAAGAATTTCTTTATCGTCTTCACCAATAGTTCCTTCCTTTATTATTTTAACACTTTTTAATACTTTAGCTCCTGTAAATACAACCTCAACCCATTCAGATTTACCTGTAAACTCCATTTTCTCTAATTCTTCTTTTTTTTGAGTTATTTCTCTTTGAATTTTTTGAGCTTGAGCCATAAGATTTTGCATGTTCATACAATCACCTCCTTAAATAATTTCCACTTTATTTATATCAAAAACATCATTTATAATGTTTTCTTCACTTTGATCATTATTTTCACATGATTCTTTTTCTTCAATTAATTCATATTTAACTTTATTTTTTAAATTTGCTATATACTTATTTCTTTCATTATTCCATCTATTTTCAGAAAGAAAAATTATCTTATAATTATCTTTTATTTCTTTATTTATTACATCTTCAATTTCATTTAATAAATTATTTGCATTTTCTACTGAATGATCATTTGACATAGTAAATATCATATATTTATCAGATGCTGCAACTAAAGAACTATCTAACAATATTGATTTAATTTTACCATCTAAATTCGTTGTAATAGGTAAAGTTTGTAATTTTGATTTTAAACTTTCTAAGTATTTTTTTTGAGCATTAGCAAAACAATTATTAACACGAATATCTATAAGTTCTGGATTAAAATTATTTTCTTGTTTTATAATTTTAGGTTCTTCCACTTTTTCATTAATTTCAACTGGTTTTTTAATATCTTCTACATTTGGTTGATCAAAAAAATCGAGTAAAATCATTTCCATAATTGTATAAGAATCAACATTTATATTGGTTTTATTTAAACTATCAGATAATGCTAAAATCATATTTTTATAATCTATAAATGTCAATCTTCTTTTTTTTGAAGTGAGTTTAATATTTTTAGCTCTTTTACTAGCAATTGAAATAATTTTTTTCACAAGTGTTTTATAATCAACTGCTCTTACTCTAAAATCATTGATAAGTTCTAAACATTTAGATGGTGAATTTTCTTCAATATAATCTAATAATTCACTAACAACTTTTTGAGAAACAGTTTTAATTTGTTTTTCTATTAAGTCTAATGTAATTTCATCACTATTTTTAGATAATTGATCAAGTAAACTTAAGGCATCACGCATTCCACCTTCTGATAAACTAGCTATTTCCTCCAAAGCATCAGCACTAATATTAATGTTTTCTAATTTACATATTTCTTTTAATCTATCGACAAGTGTTTCAACTTTTATTTTTTGAAAATCAAATCTTTGACACCTAGATAAAATAGTAATTGGAACATTTTCTATATTAGTTGTTGCTAAAATAAATATTGTATGTGATGGTGGTTCTTCAAGTGTCAATAATAAGGCATTAAATGCACTAATAGTTAACATATGAACTTCATCTATAATATAAATTTTATATTTACCATTTGTAGGAATTAATTTAACGTTATCAATTAATGCTCTAATTTCATCAACACCATTATTAGATGCTGCATCTATTTCAATTATATCAGGGTTATCCTTAAAGTTTTTACAAAATTCACATTCACCACATGGAGATCCATCTTTAGGATTTAAACAATTAATTGCTTTAGAAAAAACTTTTGCAGTACTTGTTTTACCTGTTCCACGTGGGCCTGAAAAAATGTATGCATGTGAAATATTATTACTAATTATTGAATTTTTTAATGTTTTAATGATATAGTCTTGACCAATAATATTTTCAAAATTATCAGGACGATATTTTCTGTATAAAACTTTATATGCCATAATAAAAACCTTCCCTTTTAATTATAGCATGTTAATTAATATTTTTTAAGAATTATCTCTTAAATTTTTAAAAAACTGTTTTAAAATTTCTTTATATCTATTTTGTAATTCTTTACAATCATTTGTTTGTATATATTTTATTTCTTTATTAGTATCATTATTTTGAGGAACTAAATAATAAACTTTATCCAATCTACTTTCATTTATAAGCATTTTACACATATTACAAGGTTCTAAAGTTACATACATTTCACATCCATCAAGTCGCCAATCTTTTAATTTTTTTTCCGCTAAAAGAATTGCATTTATTTCTGCATGTCCAAGTAAATTATATTTTTTTTGTCTATTATTATATCCTTTAGAAATTATTTTGTTGTTTTTTACAATAATAGCTCCTACAGGTATTTCTTTTTTATTATAAGCTTTTAAAGCTTCTTTATATGCAACTTTCATATATTTTTCATTCATAAATAAGCACTCCCATAAAAAAAGCACACACAAACAGGGAACGATATGGCTGCTGTCTTCCAACTCTGACCAGTTTACGTTATATTTGTTGTGCAAAAAAATAATATCATAATAAAAGCTTTAATTCAAGAATATATTTTTTTTAAATTTTTAAGAAAAATATTTCCCGGGAAATATTTTTTCCATTTTTATAAATTTGGTAAATTATTTTCATTTTTTAAAATTGATCAATAAATTTAAACATTTTATTTAATATTTTTTTGTAAATTATTTCCCGGGAAATAATTGGTTGACATAATATTTTTACCAATTTTCATGAGATTTGGTAATATAGCTAAAATTATGCATTAAATTTATTTGGATTCTATTTATATTTATAATTATATTATTTTGTATAAATTTTCTTACTCAATGTTTCACGTGAAACATTGTTTTATTTTTTTACAATTAAGATTCAATTATAAAATAAAAATTTAAAAGTTATACATTTAATATTTATATAAAATTATTTTTTAATAAAAGCAAATTTTAAGAACATGCTGACTTAGTAAAAACAATTAAAAATATATTTTTTAAAATAATTATTTTTTTTAATTTGTTTATAAATTTAAAAAGATCAACAATAAAAACAATGTTAAGAGTTAGAAAATATTTATATATAAAATATGTTTAAAAATATAATAAATACTTTAAATTCAGAAAACTAAAAGAAACTATAAACTAAACTTTATTTTATAATTGTCTATATAGAAAAATCACACAAAAAATAAATAATAAATTTAACTATTGAAAAAATTTATAAAATGTAACGAAGATAAACTATCAAAAAAATATTTTTAAAAAATGTACAATTTATTTTAATAGGATGTTCTAAAAATAAAATTATAAATATTATTAGCATATTCAATGTTTCACGTGAAACATTGAATAGACATTTAATAAAAAATATTTAAGATAGTAATTGCTTTACCAATTCTTATAAGATTTGGCAAAAATATTATGTAAACCAAATATTTCCCGGGAAATATTTTTTGTATTAACAACAATAATAAAATAAAAGATAAATAAAATGATCTAATAAATTTAAATAACTATTAAGCTTATTAAATACTTTATAAATGATAATGTTAATTCTTTTAATAATTAAAAATAAATAAAAACTATAATAAATTTTTTGAATCAGAAATATATTATGTCAACCAATTATTTCCCGGGAAATATTTTTTGTATTAACAACAATAATAAAATAAAAGATAAATAAAATAATCTAATAAATTTGAATAATTATTCAGTGTGTTAAATACTTTATAAATAATAATTTTAATTCTTTTAATAATTAAAAATTAATAAAAACTATAATAATTTTTTTAAATCAGAAATATATTATGTCAACCAATTATTTCCCGGGAAATAATTTTTACAAAAAGAAAAAGAATATTACTCTTGAATATTCTTTTCAATTTCAGATTCTTCTTCTTCAGTTTTATCAACAATACTTATTGTAGCTATTTTTTGATTATTTCTTAAAGATATTAATCTCAAACCTTGTGTAACTCTTCCTAATAAAGATATTTGTTCAATTGGTAATTTAATAGTAATACCAGCATTAGTCATAATAATTACATCTTTATCTTCTTCAGCAACTTTAGCAGAAACTAAATTACCGTTCTTTTCAGTAATATTTAAAGATTTAACACCTTTACTTCCACGTTTTGTTTGTCTAAAATCACAAACTTTTGTGCGTTTTCCGTAACCATTTTCAGTTACTAATAATATAATAGATTCTTCATTAACAACTTCAGCACATATACAACTACCATTTTCCAAATTTATACCTTTGACTCCAGTAGCGGTTCTTCCCATAGAACGTATCTCATTTTCTAAGAATTTAACCATTCTACCTTTATCACTACCTAAAAGTATAATATTTTCTCCATTAGTTTTTTTAACATCTAATAATTCATCATTATCTTTTAAGTTAATACATAATTTTCCAGAAGTTCTTATATTGTCAAATTCACTTAGTAAAGTCTTTTTAACAATTCCTTTTTTTGTTGCAAATAATAAATATTTTGCTTGTTCTTCTTTATCAATTTTAATGATTGAATTTATTTTTTCATCTTTTTCAATTTGTAACAAATTAACTACTGGTATTCCTTTAGATTGTCTACTAAACTCAGGAATTTCATAACCTTTTAATCTATAAACTTTACCTTTATTAGTAAAGAACATTATATAATCATGTGTCGATAAATTAATCAAATGCTCAACAAAATCTTCATCATTAGTTGTTAGACCTTTGACTCCAACTCCACCTCGATTTTGAACTTTAAAAGTATCGTTTGTAGTTCTTTTAATATAACCTTTATTAGTTAGTACTACCATGATATCTTCTTCAGGTATTAAAGATTCATCTTCGATATATTCAATCGCAGTCATATCAATTTTAGTACGACGTTCATCTGCATATTTATCTTTAATTTCTAACAATTCATTTTTAATAATTTCTAATATTTTTTCTCTTGAAGCTAAAATAGCTTTATATTCTTCAATTTTATTTAATAACTCTTTAAGTTCTTCCTCGATCTTATTTCTTTCAAGACCTGTTAAACGACGAAGTTTTAATTCTAAGATAGCATCTGCTTGAATTTCTGTTAAATTATATTTAGCTATTAAAGTTTCTTTTGCAATTACATCTGTTTCTGATTCTCTTATTATTTTAATAAAATCATCTATATTATCTAGTGCAATTTTATATCCTTCTAAAATATGTACACGTTTTTCTGCTTTATCTAATTCAAAGCGAGTTCTTCTTATAATAACTTCTTCTTGATAATTTATATATTTAGAAATTATTGATTTTAATCCTAAAGTTTTAGGAACTTTATTATCAATCATTAATAAAATAATTCCATAACTTGTTTGAAATTGAGTATGTTTATATAAATTATTTAAAACAACTTGGGGATTAGCATCTTTTTTCAAAGTAATAGTTATTTTAACTCCATTTTTTAAATCAGTATGATAATCAGCAATTCCATCAATTGTTTTATTATGAACTAATTCTGCAACTTTATTTTTTAATTCTGATACATTTACTCCGTAAGGTACTTCATCAATAATAATGTAATGTTTACCATCTTTTTCTTCAATAGTAGCTTTACTTCTTATAGTAATAGTACCTCTTCCTGTTTCATAAGCTTTTTTTATTCCACTATTACCTAAAATAATCCCACCAGTTGGAAAATCAGGACCCTTTATATATTTCATTAACCCATCAGTATCAATATCTGGATTATCAATGTATGCAACACACCCATCAATTACCTCTCCTAAATTATGAGGAGGAATATTTGTAGCCATACCAACTGCTATTCCCATTGTTCCATTGACTAAAATATTTGGAAATCTTGATGGTAAAATCTCTGGTTCTTTTTCTGATTCATCAAAGTTAGATACAAAATTTACCGTATCTTTATTAATATCTCTTAATAACTCTAATGAAATTTTTGATAAACGAGATTCAGTATAACGCATAGCTGCTGCGCCAGCACCGGCAATATTTCCAAAGTTACCATGTCCATCTACCAAAGGGTTACGATAACTAAAGTCTTGAGCCATACGTACCATTGCTTCATAAATACTTGAATCACCATGTGGATGATATTTACCCATTACATCTCCAACAATACGTGCAGATTTTTTATGAGGTTTATCTGGTGTATAACCTGATTCATACATAGACCATAAAATTCTTCTATGAACAGGCTTTAACCCATCTCTTAAATCAGGTAATGCTCTTGAAATTATTACACTCATTGAATATTCAATAAATGATGATTTAATTTCATTAACTATATTATTTTCTTCTAATCTATCTCTACTATGATCCATAAAAAACCTCCTAATAATCTAAATTTTCAGCAAATGTTGCATTTTCTTCTATAAATTTTCTTCTTGGTTCAACTTCTTCACCCATTAATAATGAAAATGCTTCATCAGCTGCAATAGCATCATCTACAGTAATTTTTCGTAAAATTCTTGTATTTATATCCATTGTTGTTTCATTTAACTCTTCAGCATCCATTTCTCCTAAACCCTTCATTCTAAAGATATCATATTTAGTATTAGGATTTAAAGCTGCTAAATAAGCATCTCTTTCTTCTTCATTTAAAACATATTTAATAGTTTTACCATGTTTAATACAGAAAAGTGGAGGTTGAGCAGCATAAACATGACCAGCTTCAACAATTGGTTTGAAAAAACGATAAAATAAAGTTAATAATAAAACTCTGATATGAGAACCATCAACATCGGCATCTGTCATTATAATTATTTTATGGTATCTTAACTTACTTAAATCAAAATTTTCACCAATACCTGTACCGAAGGCTGTAATAATTGTTCTTATTTCTTCATTAGATAACGCTCTATCTATTCTGGCTTTTTCAACATTCAAAATTTTTCCTCTTAATGGCAAAATTGCTTGAGTTATTGAGTTACGACCTTTAATTGCAGAACCACCAGCTGAATCTCCTTCGACTATAAATAATTCACAAACAGTTGGATCTTTTTCTTTGCAATCTTCTAATTTTCCTCCAAAATTAACTACATCTAAATCACTTTTTCTTCTCGTACTTTCTCTAGCTTTTCTAGCGGCAATTCTTCCTACTGAAGCTGTTATAGCTTTATCTATAATAATTTTCGCTTCTTTTGGATTTTCCATTAAAAATCTTTCAAAACCTTTAGAAAATACACTATCAGCTAATTTTCTAACTTCAGAATTTCCTAATCTTCCTTTTGTTTGCCCTTCAAATTGAGGATTTGGATGTTTACAAGAAATAATCATTGTAAGACCTTCTTTAACATCATCTCCTGTTAAAGATTCATCTTTTTCTTTTAACATATTACTTTTTCTGGCATAATTATTGATAACTCTTGTTAAAGCTCTTCGTACACCTTCTTCATGTGTTCCACCATCATGCGTATTAATATTATTTACAAATGAATAAATACTATCAGAATATCCAGAATTATATTGCATAGCAACTTCAA
The DNA here is from genome assembly GCA_947589495.1 of uncultured Bacilli bacterium. Classification (GTDB taxonomy): domain Bacteria; phylum Bacillota_I; class Bacilli_A; order RF39; family UBA660; genus SIG200. Next base: position 58,903 of record CANQAK010000002.1, read on the forward strand.
ACATAATATCATCTTCTTCGCCTTCAAGATGAATTATTTCTTCATGAATTGGTGTTTTAGAAGCATTTAAAAACTTAACATATTCAGAAATTCCACCTTCATACATAAATGTTTCTCCGGTAGTATCCTCATCATCACGATCATCTCTTATAGTTATTGATAACCCTTTATTTAAAAATGCTAATTCTCTAATTCTCACTTTCAAAGTTTCATAATCATATATATCTGTATCAAATATTTCTGGGTCTGGTTTAAAAGATACAGTTGTACCAGTTCTATTCGGTTCACATTCTCCAATAGTGGTTAATTTTTGAACAGTCTTACCACCATCAGCAAACTTTGCTTCATATATTTTTCCATCTTTATAAACAGTAACAGTTACCCATTTTGATAAAGCATTAACTACAGATGCTCCAACACCATGAAGTCCACCACTTACTTTATATCCACCTTCACCAAATTTACCACCAGCATGTAAAACTGTATAAACAGTTTCAACTGTTGAAATTCCTGTCTTAGGATGTATTCCAATTGGAATACCACGACCATTATCTTTAACTGTTATAGAATTTCCTTTATTAATAACTACTTCTATATGATTACAAAATCCTGCTAAAGCTTCATCAATTGAGTTATCTATAATTTCCCAAACTAAATGATGTAGACCTTTAACATCAGTAGTACCAATATACATTCCTGGTCTTTTTCTAACTGCTTCAAGTCCTTCTAATACTTGAATATCATTCTCATTATAATGTAATTTTTCTTCCATACTATCCCTCCTTAATACCATCAGTAGAAACATTTAAAACTAAAGCATTTTCTAATAATTTCTCATCAATTCTATTAATATCAGTAGTTGTTATAAATGTTTGAATATCTTTATTCAATATTTCTACAATGTTTTTTATTTTATAATTATCAAGTGCACTAAATAAATCATCTAAAATAAAGATAGGTTGAGTACCTTTTTCTTTATAAATTATTTCTATTTCTGATAACTTGAAAGCAAGTATGGCATTTTTTTGTTGTCCATTACTTCCCCATTCTGCTATATTTTTATTATCTAACATAAATAATATATCATCATGATGAATGCCTAACAAAGTTTTACCCATAACTATTTCTCTATTATAATTCTTTTTATAAACATTTAATAAATCATCTTTACTTTTATTTTTATAATCTGAATTATATTTTATAAATAATTCCCCATCTTCAAAAATATCATGATATTTTTTAGTAATAAATTCATTAATATTATTAATAAATTCCTCTCTTAATTCATAAATTTTTAAACCATAAGTTACTAATTTTTCAGTTAAAATATTTAAATATTCTTGACTAGCATTACCATTAATATATAATTCTCTTAAATAGAAATTTCTTTGTTTAAGAAGCTTATTATAGTTATTTAAAAGTATTATATAATCTTTTTTTAATTGACTTATTTCAATATTTAATAATCTTCTTCTACTTTGAGGAGATGATTTTAAAATCATCTGTTCTTCTGGTTCTAATAAAACTATATTAATGTTTGTAATGTACTCACTAATTTTAGAAATAATATTTTGATTAATTTTAACTTTTTTTCCCTCTTTACTTATAATAACTTGATAATTATTAACGGTATCTGTTTCAACTTCTCCTTCTATTTTAGTACTTACTTCACCCATTTTGATTAAATTTTTATCAACATTTGTTCTAAACGATTTAGTTAAAGATAAAGCATATATTGCTTCAACTAAATTAGTTTTTCCAACACCATTATTTCCATAAATAATATTTAAATTGCTTTTAAAATTTAAATTAACTTTTTCATAGTTCCTAAAATTCACCAATTTTAATGTGTTGATTTTCATATTTTGCCTTTCATTTAATCACTATTTAATAAAATGGTATTGTTAGTACACCTATACCTAAATACAATTATATCACAAAATAAACGTATTTTAAACATTATTTATTTTTTTACGCCAATTTAAAATATTATTTAATTTAATCGCATTAATTAACATTTTTTCAAAAATATATTTAGAAATATTAGTTTTAAAAATAATTCCATTCACACATTTTATTACTACTTTATCATTTTCTATATAATAATCTTTTATTTTATCTAAAACTATAAATAAACATTCATTATCTCTTAAAGCATTAATTTGGATAAGAATTATATTATTAAATTCGGAAATAATAAGTGGTACTTTATAATTTATTTGTAAATATTTTTGAGAATATTTTTTTCTTCCTACTAAACTACTTCCATAAAAATTACAATTTTCATCTAAAACCTTTTTAATATTTTTGTTAATAACTTTTATGTTTTCAACATCATAAATAATAGTTTGTAAATTATGTTTTAAAACCGCTATAGTATTTTTATCAATTATATAATTTTGCATATTACCTCCAAAAATTTAAAATTTACTATAGCATAAACATTTTGAAAAATTTGTCGAATTATTTCCCGGGAAATAATTTTTCATAAAAAAAATCTCTTTATTAGAGATCTTTAATATGTTTTTACTGGTAATATTAATTCAATCAATGATTCATCTTTAACTGATTTAATTAATATTGGCTTATCATCACTATTTATAAGTAATAATATATTATCATCTTTAATAACTTTTAATGCCTCTAGCATATATCTTGAAGAAAAAGCTATTTCTAATTTTTCTTTATTACTACAATCAATTTTGATTTTTTCTTCTGTTTTACCTATTTCACTAGCACTTGATGAAATAGTCATAATTTTATCATCGATTAAAACTCTTACAATATTTTTATCTTTACTTTGTGCAAGTAATGAAGCTCTATCAACTGCATCATTAAAAGATTTTAAATCAAGATTTATAATATATGCAAATTCTGAAGGAATAAAATGATTTGTATCTGGATATGTTCCACTTAATAAATTGGTTTGAAATTGAATATTCTTATATTGGAACAAAATTTTATTAGTGAATATATGCATTATAACTTCATCATCAGTTATTAACATTTTTTCTAATTCATTTATACTTTTCCCTGGTATAACAATATTAATTGCATTATTTACCATTGTTTCTAATTTAACATTTTTCTTAGCTAACCTGTAAGAATCTGTAGCAATACACTCTAACATATCTCCAGTTATTTTAAAATTAACTCCAGTTAAAAGTGGTCTTACTTCTTGATTTGATACAGCATAAACTGTTTCATTAATAATTTCTTTTAATATTGTTCCTTTTATTGTAATTGGTTCTTTTGATTCTTCCAAAGAAATATGTGGATAATCTTCTGTATCATAACAATTTAAATTATATTCATTATTATCAGTATAAATTTTAATTTTATTACTATCTATTGCTTCAAAATAAATAACATCAGAAGGCATTTTTCTAATTATTTCTAAAATATATTTACTTTGAATAATCATACTTCCTGTATTTTCAATATTTTTAATATCTTTTTCAGGAATAGTAATTTTAATTGTTAATTCAGAGTCACTTGCAAGCAGACTTAATCCTTGTTCATTTAAATCAAATTTAATACCATTTAATATTGGTATAGTTGTTCTAGTTCCAATTGCTCTTGTTACATTTGCTAGAGCTTCTAATAAAATATTTTTATCAATAACAAATTTCATAATATCTCCTTCTTTCTTTTTTATTATTAATTATTATTGTTTTTATTATACTGTTAATAATGTTGAAAACTTTGAATTTATAAGCTTAAACCAATAAATTTAATTGTTAAAAACTTAATATTTATTAACAACTTTATAACTTAGATTTAATTTCTTTTAACATATCATCTAAAGTTGTATTATTTTTTAATTCATTTTTAATTTTTTCACAACTTGCTATAACAGTTGAATGATCTCTACCTCCAAATTCTAAACCAATTTTTGCTAAATTCTCTTCAGTTTCAATACGACATAAATACATAGCAATATGTCTTGGTCTTGCAATATTATTACTTCTTCTTTTACTTTTTAAGTCTTCTACAGTTATTTTGAAATAGTCTGCCACTACTTTTTGAATATGAGAAACTGTATTTTCTTGATAAATATTTATATTAACATAATCTTTAATTGCTTCAATGGTAAAATCTAAAGTAATTTCATCTGGAGTCATCATCGCAGTATACGCAAGTAATCTATTAATTGTCCCTTCAATATGTCTTACATCATTTGGACAAGCATTAGCAATATACTCAATAACATCTTTATTTATTTTATCTTTAATACTTGTATTTTTTAATTTTTGTTCAATAATTGCACATCTAAGTTCAAACTCTGGTGGATAAATATCTACTGGAAGTCCCCAAGTAAATCGACTTCTCAGTCTTTCTTCAATCTTTTTTAAATCATCAGGACTTCGATCGCTTGTAATAATAATTTGTTTATTTTGTTGATATAAAGCTTCAAATGTATGGAAAAATTCTTGTTGAGTAAGCTCTGCTCCTACTAAAAATTGAATATCATCTACCATTAATACATCTACATTACGATATTTATTTTTAAATTTATTTGCATATTCTAAAGTATCTTTACCTTTTTCTTGTTTAGAAATACCAGCATACTCATCTCTAAAATCATTACTAGTTGTATATAATACCTTTTTATTTGAATGCTCTTTTATATAATTTCCAATTGCATGAATTAAATGTGTTTTTCCAATACCACTTCTTCCATAAATAAAAAGTGGATTTTTTATAGTTCCTGGAGATTGAGCAACATTCATCGCTGAAATAAATGCTAATCTATTAGATTCTCCAACAACATAATTATCAAAATTTAAATTTGGATTTAAATTAGTATTCCATTCAACAGTTTGTTCTTTTAAATCTTCTTCTATATCTTCAATTGTTTCAGTTACTTTTTCTAATTCATCTTCTGTTACTAATTTAAAATCATAATTTATCCCCGTAAGAGAAAAGATTGTTTCATCTAATAAATCCATATAAGATGTTCTTATTATCTGTTTATGTACTGGAAGAGGTACTTTAATAACCATCTCTTGGTTGTCCATACTTACCAGTTCTAAATCATTAAACCAAACAGAATATGTACTAGAACTTACTGAATCAGCAATTTCTGCTAAAAATTGCTTAAAAAGTTCTTGTGTTTTCAATACCTCACCCCACAATCACATATATCCCAAATTCATTTTACCATTAAATGTTTTTTTATTACAAGAAAAAATAAAAAAAATGTTAATAATAACAAAGTTTTCAACATAATTTTTTAAGTAATTTAATATAATAAAAATGAATACTAACATTTTTAACAAAAAAATTTTAACTTATACACATCTTAACAATTGAGTTAAGTTTATAAAAATGTTAATAATGTTGAAAACTTTTTAAATACTTATAATCTCTTAATTAAAATAAATTTTTTATTAACAATAAAAAGTTATATATCTATTTTTTAATAATTAGTAATGCGTTAAACTACGTTATTTCTTGACACAATTACCGATTTGATATTATAATAAGGACGCTATAAGAAAGAGGTGGATTCCAAAATGAAAAGAACTTATCAACCAAATAATCGTAAAAAAGCTAAAAAACATGGTTTCTTTGCTCGTAAAGGTACAAAGATTATTAATAATCGTCGTAGAAAAGGTCGTAAGGAATTAACTAAATAGTTTCTTACGGGTTTTTTTAATTATGAAAAAAAGAGATGTTGTAAAATCTAATATTTTATTTAATGATATTATTCAAAAAGGAAATAGAATTGGTAATAAATATTTTGTTATATGTTTTTTAAAAAAAGAACAAGAAAAAAATAATTATGGAATTGCAGTTGGTAAAAAAATTGGTAATGCTGTAAGAAGAAATAAAATAAAAAGACAAGTAAGAAATATAATCACAAAAAATTATAATCTATTTCCAAAATTTCACAATTATATTATAATATGTAAGAGAGAGATTAATAATTTAACTTATGCACAAATGAATAATATGTTAATAAAATTATTAAATAATAAAGGAGAAGAAATATGAAAAATAAAATATTGGGATTATTAATAGTATTTATTATTCTTTTAACAAGTGGATGTGGTGCTAATGATTATATAAAAAATGATAAAAATGGAATAGTTCAATATGAAGCCACTGGTCAAAATCTTCAAAATAATATATTATGTAAACCAGAAGAATCCTCTGAATTATATAAATTATATGAGAAGTATAATGATGAATTAAAAATAGATTTAAAGAAGTTACCAACTTGTAAAGATTTTAAAATTACTTCTAATAAATCATCAGGGATTTGGGAATTTATTTTTGTTAAACCTTTAGCATTCTTAATTTTAAAATTAGGAAATTTAGTTGGTAATATGGGTATATCCTTAATTATAGTAGGATTATTAATAAGACTTATTTTATTACCTTTTTCCTATAAAACACATAAACAAAGTAAGAATATGCAAAAAGTTAATAAAGAGATGCAAAAAATTGAATATAAGTATCGTGGAAGAGATGATACAGATTCAATGATGATGAAAAGTCAAGAGATGATGGCAGTTTATAAAAAATATGATATTAAACCAATGTCTGGTTGTTTAGTAGCATTCTTACAATTACCTATTTTCTTTGCTTTTTTACAAGCAATTAACCGTGTACCGGCTATATTCGAAGATAAATTATTAGGATTTAATTTAGGAATGACACCATATGTTGGACTTTCTAATGGAAATTATTTATATATCTTACTTATTATAATGATTGCTTTATCGACATATTTTTCTTTTAAATATTCTATGAAATCAGCTGGGGCAATTAATCAAACTAAAGAGATGCAAAGTCAAATGAATATGATGACAAATATTATGGTAGTATTAATTGTGGTTACTTCATTTTCATTATCAACTGCTTTAGCATTTTATTGGATTATAACTTATGCATTTATAGCTATTCAAACATTTATATTTAAAAAGTTATCAAATGAACCAAAAAAGAAAAATAATGATCCAAAAGAAAAGAAGGGGAAAATAAAAGAAAAATTAGAAGTTAAAAGAGGTCTTAAATATGGAAATAATAAATAAAGAAGGAAAAGAATTAGAAACTATATTAGAAAGTATTTGTGAAGAAAATAATTTAAGTAAAGATGATTTTTATTACAGTTATACTACAAAAAAAAGTGGATTATTTAATAAAAATAATACCATAACTGTAACTGCATATTTAAAAGAAAATATTTTAAATTATATTAAAGATTATTTAAATGAATTATTAACAAATATGGGTTTAGATGTTCAATTTGAAACAAAAATAAGAGATAATGTTTTGTTTATCAAAATATATTCATCAAATAATTCTGTTTTGATTGGGCGGGAAGGTAATACTTTAAAAGCTTTAGAAAGTATTGTTAGACAAAAAATTAATACAGATTTTAATATAAGACCTTTAGTAACTTTAGATATTGAAAATTATCGTGAAAAACAACAACAAAGATTAGAAAGAATGGCTAAAAGATTAGCAAGAGATGTGGTAAAAACTAAAATGGAAGTTCACCTAGAAAATATGAATGCTTATGATAGAAGAATAATTCATAATGCTTTAACAAATTTTAAAGGTGTTAGTACTTCTAGTATTGGAGAGGAACCAAATAGACATGTAATAATTAAACCAGAATAAAATGAGAAATCTGGTTTTTTTAATGCAATTATTTTTAATTTGTGCTAATATAGTTTTAGTTTTGAAAGGAAAAGACTATGGAAGATACAATTTGTGCTATTTCTACATCTCCAGGACTTGGAGCTATTTCTATTATTAGAGTAAGTGGTACTCATGCTTTAGATATTGTTTCTAAAATTTTTAGAGGAAAAGATTTAAAAAAATGTCCAAGTCACACAATTAATTATGGATATATATATAATAATGATGAAAAAATAGATGAAGTATTAGTAAGTGTTATGTTAGCACCTAAAACGTATACTACAGAAGATATAGTTGAAATAAATTCTCATGGAGGAATTAATACAACAAATACAATTTTAGAATTATTATTAGAAAATGGTTGTAGATTAGCGTCCCCTGGGGAGTTTACTAAAAGAGCATTTTTAAATGGTCGAATTGATTTAACCCAAGCTGAAGCTGTCAATGATTTAATAAATGCCAAGACTGACAATGCAAGAAAAATGGCTTTAAATAATTTAGGAGGTAAACTTTTACAAAGTATCAAAAATTTAAGAAAAACTATTGTAGAAGTAATGGCAAATATTGAAGTAAATATAGATTATCCTGAATATGAAGATATTGAAGTAGTTACTAAAGATACATTAATTCCTAAGTTAAAAAGTGTTAAAAAGAAAATTGAAGAAATATTAATAGATTCTAAAAATAGTAAGTTAATTAAAGAAGGTATTGATGTAGCTATTGTTGGTAAACCAAATGTCGGTAAAAGTAGTATTTTAAATGCATTAATAAATGAAGATAAAGCAATTGTTACTAATATTGCTGGAACTACTAGAGATATAGTTGAAGGATCTATTACTTTGAATGGATTTTTATTAAATTTTATTGATACAGCAGGTATTAGAGAAACAGATAATTTAGTAGAACAAATTGGAGTTGAGAAAAGTAAAAAAATCCTCCAAGAAGCTGATTTAGTAATCATTGTTTTAAATAATAATGAAAAGTTAGAACAATTTGATGAAGAATTAATTAAAAGTGTTGATGATGAAAAAAGAATTATTTTTGTTAATAAATCAGATTTAGAAAATTTAATTGTTTTAAAAGAAGATTATATAATAGGAAATACCATTGAAGAAAATGGTCTTGATAATTTAAAAAATGCTATTATAAATAAAATGCATTTAGATAATATATTAAGTAAAGATATGACTTATATGTCTAATGCAAGACAAATATCTTTATTAAAACAAGCATTAAAAAGTATTGAACAAGCAATTTTAAATTTAGAAAAAAATATAGAAGTTGATATTGTTGAAATAGATATTACTAATGCATGGAATTTTTTAGGAGAAATAACGGGAGAAACTTATCAAGATGAATTAATTAATACTTTATTTAGTAATTTTTGTTTAGGAAAGTAGGTAAAAATATGTTTCGTTTAGCTACAAAAAATGATGTAAATAAAATTATGGATATTGTTAAAGTTATTATTGTTGATATGAAATGTGAAGGTAACTATCAGTGGGATGAATTTTATCCTACTGATAAAGATTTTTTAAATGATATAAATAATAATAATTTATATGTTTTAGAAGAAAATGATACATTATTAGGGTTTATTTGTGTAGTTAAAGCAAATAATAAAGATTATGAAAATGTTTCTATTAAAAGTAGGGATGAATCTTATATAATTCATCGTCTAGGAGTAAATAAAAATTATAGAAATCAAAAAATTGCTCAAAGATTACTTGAATATGGTGAAAAAATAGCTAAAAAAAATAATATTTTTTTAATGAAGTCAGATACCAAAATAACTAATATAAAAATGAATAATTTATTTCAAAAAGTTGGTTACATTAAAAAATGTGAATTTCAAATGCAAGAAAAAGATGGAAATTATGGTACTTATAATTATTATGAAAAAGATTTAAGGATGTGATTTTATGTATGATGTTATAGTTGTTGGAGGTGGACATGCTGGTTGTGAAGCTTCAAATATTGCTGCTAAAATGGGTATGAAAACCCTTCTTTTAACTATGAATAAAAATAATATTGCTGATATGCCATGTAATCCTTCAATTGGGGGTACTGCTAAAGGTATTATAGTAAGAGAAGTTGATGCCTTAGGTGGTTTAATGGGAATAGTTGCAGATAAAAGTCATTTTCAAATAAAAATGCTTAATAATTCTAAAGGTCCAGCTGTAAGGAGTTTACGTGCACAAGAGGATAAAAGAGTTTATCCAAAAAAGATGTTAGAATTTTTAGAAAAAAATAAAAATTTAGAAATTAAAGAAGGTTTAGTTGAAGATTTAATCGTAGAAGATAAAGAAGTAAAAGGGGTAGTTTTAAGTGATGGAAAAGAAATAAAAAGTAAAACGGTTATTCTTACAACTGGTACTTATACTAAATCAAATATTTTAATTGGTTCTGAAAATACACCGGGTGGTCCCCATGGAGAGGGAAGAAGTAACTATTTAAGTGATAATTTAAAAAAATTAGGTTTAAATATTATTAGACTTAAAACAGGAACACCACAAAGAATAAAAAAAGAATCAATTGACTTTAGTAAAATGCATGAAGAAGTTGGGGATGATACTTATTGGACTTTTAGTCATGATATAAAACCACAATATAAAATAAATGAACAACAAAAATGCTATCTTGTTTATACTAATGAAAAAACACATGAAATAATTAGAAATCATTTAAAAGAATCCGCTATGTATGGGGGATATGCTACTGGAGTAGGTCCTAGATATTGTCCATCTATTGAAGATAAAATAGTTAGATTTGCTGATAAAGAAAGACATCAATTATTTTTAGAACCAGAAAGTATATATTATGATGAATGGTATTTACAAGGTTTTTCTACTAGTATGCCAAGGAATATTCAAGAAGAAATGGTTCATTCTTTAAAAGGGTTAGAAAATGCTGTTATAACAAAATATGCTTATGCCATTGAATATGATGCAATTGATCCTTTACAAATAAAACCAAATTTAGAAAATAAACTAGTAGAGGGTCTTTTTACTGCTGGTCAAATAAATGGTACAAGTGGTTATGAAGAGGCTGCTGGTCAAGGAATTATTGCAGGTATTAATGCTAGTTTAAAATTACAAAATAAAGAACCTTTAATTTTAAGAAGAGATGAAGCATATATTGGTGTTTTAATAGATGATTTAGTAACTAAAGGAATAACTGATCCTTATAGAATGCTTACAAGTAGAGCAGAATTTCGTCTTTTACTTCGTCATGATAATGCTGATTTAAGATTAAGAGAAAAAGGTTATTTCATCGGAACTATTAGTGAAGAACAATATAAAAGATTACAAAAGAAAAAAGAAGATATTAAGAAGTTAAGTGAAGAAGTAAAAAAAATAAAATTAGATATGACTGATGAAGTTAAAAATATTTTTGAAAAAAATAATTTTGAAGTTCCAAAATATTCATTAACTGTAGAAAATTTATTAAAACGTCCTGAAATAACCTTTGATTTTTTAAAAGAGTTCATTAAATTTAATTATGATAAAGAAATATTAGAGCAAGTAGAAATTAATTTAAGATATGGTGGATATATAGAAAAAGCGTATAAAGAAGCTAAAAAATTAGAAAAGATTGAGGAAAAACAAATACCTGATGATATTGATTATAGTAAAATTAAAAATTTAGCTAGTGAAGCAAGACAAAAATTAAGTGAAGTAAGACCAAGAACAATTGCTCAAGCATCAAGAATAAGTGGAGTAAATCCAGTAGATATTACAGTTTTAGCTATTTATTTAAAAAAGGAATATAATAAAAATGAATAAAGAAGAATTTATAAATAAATTAAAAGAATTAGATATAACTTTTACTGAAGATAACTTAAAACAATTAGAAATTTATAAAAATGAATTAAAAGAATATAATACTCATACTAATTTAACTGCAATTACTAATGATGAAGATATTTATTTAAAACATTTTTATGATTCTTTAACTATTGTAAAAGCTATAAATTTAAATAATATTAATAATCTTCTTGATGTTGGAACTGGTGCTGGTTTTCCAGGAATGGTTATTAAAATATTTTATCCAAATATAAAAGTAACTTTATTAGATTCCAATAATAAAAAAATTAAATTTTTAGAAGAATTATCTACTAAACTTAATATAGATGTTGAACTTATTCATAGTAGAGTAGAAGATTATGCTAAAGAAAACTTAAATAAATATGATTTAGTTACTTCAAGAGCAGTTGCCTCTTTAAGAGTTTTATCAGAAATATCTTTGCCTTTAGTAAAAAAGGATGGTTTATTTATTCCTTTAAAAGGAAATTTAGATAATGAATTAGAGGATGCTCTAAAAACATTAGAATGTTTAAATGCTCATATTGAAAGAAAAATAACATTTAATTTAAATGATGCTTCAGGTATCAGAAATATCTTAGTTATTCGAAAACTAAAGGAAACTAAAAAAGATCAATTAAGAAGTTATAATCAAATTTTAAAAAAGCCATTGAAAAATTATAGCAAATAAGTTAAAATTAAATATAGAGGTAAAGGGGCTTGATTAAGTGTGAATAATGAATCACAAGTTTTAAATTTGCCAATTGAAGATATTATTCCAAACCGTTTTCAACCACGGTTAAATTTTGATGAAACTTCATTAAAAGAATTAGCTTCTTCTATTAAAGAGCATGGAATTATTCAGCCCTTAGTTGTAAGAAAATTAAATGATAAATATGAGATAATTGCTGGAGAAAGAAGATATAAAGCTGCTAAAATGGCTGGTCTTACTACAGTGCCTGCACTTGTATCAGAAATGGATGATAAAAAAAGTGCAGAAGTAGCTATTGTAGAAAATATACAAAGAAGAGATTTATCTTCGATTGAAGAAGCTAAATCTTATAATGCTCTTTTAGAAAAAGGCTACTTAACTCAAGAAGAACTTGCTAAAAAAATGGGATTAAGTCAATCAGCAATATCTAATAAATTAAGATTATTAACATTAAATGAAGAAGTTCAAAATGCTTTAATGGAAGGAAAGATTTCTGAAAGACATGCAAGAAGCTTGCTTCAATTAAATAGTCAAGATGAACAAAAAGAATGGTTGAAAAAAATAATTGATGAAAGATTAACTGTTAGAGAGTTAGATAAAAAGATTAAAGAAAGTATAAAAGAAGAAACTATTAATACTGAAAAAGAAGATAAAGATGATATTCCTTTAATAGAAGTTACACCAAATATTGAAGAAATAAAAGAAAATGCTGTAGATATTTTTTCTACCCCTGAACCAAAAATATCACCAAAGGAGGAACCAATTATTCAAACTAATTCAATTCCTAATAAATTTTTTAACTTTTTAGAAGATGAATCAGCCAATATGGCTATCGAAGAAGCTAAACCTATGGAAACTATTCCAATACAAAATACTAATTCTTTAGATGATATAGAAGTTTTAGATTTTCTAGCACCTGAAAAGAAAGATATGAGTATTGCTGAAGAACTTATTAAAAATTTAGAAACAGAACTTAAAAATAATAATTATAAAGCAAGTATTTTAACTGATGAAAATAATGAAGAAATAAAATATATAATTACCATTGAAAAAGAATAACTTATTGTGTTATTCTTTTTCTTCTTTAGTCACAATTTGATCTTTAGTAATACTAGGTTCACTTCCCTTTAAATAATAAAACATTATAGCTCTTGATTGATCAGTTGTGACTTCCCCTGTAACAGCATCTAAAATTATCCCAACTACATCACTCGGTGTTTCATACCAATTATCTTCTATACCATTTTGAATTTCTTCCATCGTATCAGCCCAAATATTTTTAGCAGTAGAACTATAACTTTTAGTAAATTCTTTATTATTGTCATATCCTAGCCAAACGAGCATTAAATCATCTTTATTATAACCAACTGTCCAATAATCAGTTGCAGTTGTACCCGTTTTTATAGAATATTTTCTACTTAATTTACTAGCAATAGTAGATGCAGTTGCAGATGTATAATCTTTAAAAGCTGATGATGTCGTATTTGAAAGTAATTCATTTAAAATATAAACATAATTAGGATTTAAAACTAAACTTTTTTTATTTTCTTTAGTATAAATAACACTTCCATCTGGGGCTTCAATTTTTCTAATTAAATATAAATCTTTTTTATAGCCCCCACTAGCCAAAGTATTATAACCAGTAGCATAATCTAAAATATTTATTTCTCCGGTACCCAAAGCAAGAGAAGGTATAGGTAAAAGTTCTTCTTTAATACCTACTTTTTTAGCAGTATTAACTAAAGCATCTGTTCCTAAAAATAAATTTGTTTTAACTGCATAAACATTATCAGAAAACGCTATTGCTGCAGCCATTGTAATATCTTTATTGGCATACTTATCATTAAAATTTGTCGGAGAATAACTTTCCTTATTATTAATATTAAATATAGTATATTCACTTTTAAATTTTGAAGAAGAAATTAAGTTATTCTCTAAAGCCGTATAATATAAAAATGCTTTCATGGTAGAACCCACTTGTCTTTTAGATTCAGTTGCTCTATTATACTGACTTTTTCCATAATCCATACCACCAGTTAAAGCTTCAACTTTCCCAGTAGAAGGATCTACTATGACACTAGCAACTTGTAATTCATCATCACCTTCAACATTATTTAAAATATTTTTTTCTAAACTTCTTTGTTTATCTAAATCTAGGTTAGTATATATTTTTAAACCTCCCGTTTCTAAAATACTTTTACTAATCCCTAAATCTTCTAATTCTTTATAAACAGCATCTTGATAATACATAAGCATTTGTAAATTATTTTCATTATTTTTACCAATTATTTCAACATTTTCAAAATTAAGATTATTATATTCTTCTTCACTTATCATTTCATTATTATACATAGCTTTAGCTACAATTTTAGCTCTATTTATTGATTCTTCTTTATTTGATATTGGATTAAATTTATTAGGACTTTTAGGAATACCTGCTAAAATAATGGCTTCTTCTAAAGTTAAATTACTTACATCTTTATTAAAATAGTATAATGAAGCATTACTTACTCCATAATTACCATTTCCATAATTTATTGTATTTAAATAAGCTTCTAAAATATCATCTTTATCATATTGAATTTCTGTAATTATTGTAAGGAATGCTTCTTCCAATTTCCTTTTCCAAGTTTGACTAAAATCTAAATATAAATTTTTTACTAATTGTTGAGTAATAGTAGAAGCTCCTTGAACAATATATCCTGATTCAATATTTGTCATCATTGCTTTAGCAATTCTTAATACATCAAAACCATGGTGTGTATAAAATTTCCTATCTTCAATAGCAATAACAGCATTTTTAAGCTTTTCATCAATATTATTAATATCTACCCAAGAAGAAGTACTACTTCCTTGATATACTAAATCATTTTTATTATCATATAAATAATAAGTACCATTATTTGTTATATTAAGATTTGGAGTTATCATGGCATAAATATTTACACCAATATAACAAACAATAAATGCAATAAAACTAAAAATAAACGTTTTAAAAAGAATTTTTAATGCTCGCAATTTAATCACCTAAAATTATTATGTAAAGAAACAAAAAAATTATGTTGAATTTCTTTATATGTTATGTTATAGTTTTTAAGACATATTGAGGTGATTATATAAAACAAAATATTAATTGGAAATTATATAATAATAAAAAGTTAGTAGTTAATAAGGAAAATATTCCTTGTATTTATAAAGAAAAACAATATATTAAATTTAGAGAAGATAAAAATATTATTAATAGTATAGATTTAGAAAATAATATTTTTAAAAGAGAAACAGATGAATTTATATTTAAGATAGAATTTGATAATAAAAAATTTTACTATACATTAAAAGAAAAAAAGTTAGATTTTTCAGGAAATTTAATAAAATGTTGTATAGAAAAAGGTAAAGAGTATATATTAGAATATAGTTTAGAAGATGAAGAAAAAAAACTTATAATACAAATATTATAGTAATATTTATATATACTTGCATATAATGAGAAAGAAAAAGGAGAATATTTTATGAATATAAAAGATATACCAAAAGAAGAATTAGAAACTATGGGTTATGATGAAATAGCTTATTTAGTTTTAGAGAGCAATGGCAAAAAAATGAAATTGTTTGATTTATTTAAAAAAGTATGTAAAGCTTTGAATTTACCAGATGAAACAGTAGAAGAAAGAATTGCAGATTTTTTTGAATTATTATCAATTAATAAAAAATTTGTTTTATTACCTAATGGATATTGGGATTTAGCAGTCAATCATGCTCAAGATATGGTTGTTGAAGATGAAGATGATTCAGAAGTAAGTGATGAAATAGATGAAGAAGAATTAGAAGATTCTGAAGAAAATGAAGATGAAGATATTTTTTATGATAATGATTTAGATGATAATGATGAAGAAGATGATGATTTAAAAGATTTAGTCATTATTGATGATGAAGATATCCAAGAATAGTTATATATTATATAAAATTAATTTTTAATTACATATAATAAAATAGATATATAATTATATATTTTAAATAACCTAGGGTGAAACATTTTGTTTCACTTTTTAAATAGTTAGTGAGGGATTTTTATAAAACAATTATTAAAAAATGAAGGCATTAAAATAACTATAATATCCATTATTATCAATCTATTATTATTTATTTTTAAATTTATCGCAGGTTTTATAGCTAATTCTAATGCTATGGTATCAGATGCTATTCATTCTTTATCTGATGTTTTTACATCTTTATTAGTTATTATTGGTTTAGTTATATCTAAAAAAGCCCCAGATAAAAAACATCCTTATGGTCATGAAAGAATGGAATCAGTTATAGCTGTTATTTTATCTTTTATGTTATTTATAACTGGGTGTATTGTTGGTTTTACAGGTTTAAATGTTATTATTAATCATGATATATTATTAATACCAAGTTCACTTGCTTTAGTGGCAGCCATAATTTCTATTTTAGTTAAAGAATTAATGTATAGATATACTATAATTATTGCTAAAAAATTAAATTCTCCATCCATTCAAGCTGATGCTTGGCATCATAGAAGTGATGCCTTATCTTCCGTAGGAAGTTTTATTGGAATATTTTTCTCTCGATTAGGAATACCTCTTTTAGATCCTATTTGTTCCATTTTAATATGTATTTTAATTATAAAATCATCTATAGAAATATTTATGAATGCAACAAGTCAAATGCTTGATACATCTTGTGATGATGAATTTACTAAAAAATTATTAAAAACTATTTCTGATACTCATGAAAATATTGTAATTAATGAATTAAAAACTAGAATGTTTGGTAATAAAATATATATTGATTTAGAAATAGGTATTGATGGTAATATTAATTTAAAGGACGCAAATAAAATAGTTTTAAATATTCATAATATAGTAGAAGAAAAATATAAAGAAGTAAAACATTGTAATATTCATACAGTACCCATAAATAAATAGTTACCTATTGTTATTTATTTAAAACATGATATAATAAATAATCACTTAAGGGGGATAAATAGTGAAAATATTAGAAATACCTAAAGAACATAATTTTTCTTGTTTAGGAAATGGTTCTGAAGGAAATGTTTATAAATATGATGATAATATTGCTTTAAAAATATTTAAAGATGAAAATTTAAAAAAGAAACAAGAAAAGATAGAATTATTAAGTAAATTAAAAGATGATTCATTTTGTTTTCCAGAAGGAATAGTAAACTATGATAACAAACAATTTGTTGGTTATTACATGTCTTTAATAAAAACAGAAAAAACTTATAAAGATTTTTGTAGATTAAATTTTTTATTTGATGAAATTCTTTTATTAGATTTACTTATAAAAGTATCAGATGCTGTTGAAAGAGTACATAAAATGGATGTTATTATTGGAGATTTAAAACCAAATAATATTTTAATAACTGATACTTGGGAACCAAAATTTATTGATACTGATAATTATTTAATAGATGAATATATTTTTGATTTATTCCCCATTAGATTTGATTGGTTAAAAAATGTTTATCATAAAGAGTTTGCTCTAAAAGATATAGATAAATATTTATTAGGTATTATGGCTTTATCATATTTTAATTCTACATTACAACTACATCAAAATGATTTATATTTTGAAATGTTTATTGAATTTATGGATGTTTCAGATGATTTAAAAGATGCTTTTAGATTAATTTTATCAGATGCTTCTAATAAACCTTATATAGGTCCAATACTAAAAAGAGTAAAAGAAGAGAATAGTAGTATTATCTCAAAAGAAAATAGATTAAAATTAAATAGATATTATAGTTAATCCATGATATAATTCGAGTAGAAATGAGTGATGGTTATGTTTCAAAGATTAGATAATATATTAAAAAAATATGAAGAATTAAAAGAAGAATTAACAAAACCAGAAGTATTAAGTGATTATAATAAATTAAAAGATTTATCTAAAGAACAAAGTGATTTAGAAGAAATTGTTAATAAATATAATGAATATAAAGAAACAGAAGTATCTTTAGAAGAAGCAAAAAGTTTAGTTAACGATCCAGATTTTAAAGAAATGGCTGAAGCGGAAATTGAAGAAAAAACTAAAAAATTAGAAACTATAAAAAGTGAATTAGAAGTATTATTAGTTCCTAAAGATGAAAATGATGGCAAAAATGTTATTATGGAAATAAGAGGAGCTGCTGGTGGAGATGAAGCTAATATTTTTGCTGGGGATTTATTTAGAATGTATTCTTATTATGCTGAAGAAAATGGCTGGAAGATTGAAGTATTAAATGCAATTGAAGGATCTTCTGGAGGTTATTCTCAAATTGAATGTATGATAAAAGGAAATAATGTTTATTCTAAATTAAAGTATGAAAGTGGATCACATAGAGTTCAAAGAATACCTTCAACAGAAACTCAAGGAAGAGTTCATACATCAACTGCAACAGTTTTAGTAATGCCTGAAGTAGAAGATGCTCAAATTGAAATAAAAGAAAGTGATTTAAAAATAGATGTATTTCATTCAAGTGGAGCGGGAGGTCAATCAGTAAACACTTCTAATTCAGCAGTTCGTATAACTCACATACCAACTGGCGTAGTAGTAGGTTGTCAAACAGAAAGAAGTCAACTTAAAAATAAAGAAAATGCGATGCGATTACTTAGAATAAAATTACATGACGCTGAAAAACAAAAACAAGAAGCTTCTTTAGGAGAAGCTAGAAAAAGTAAAATAGGTACAGGAGATAGAGCAGAAAAAATAAGAACTTATAATTATCCTCAAAATAGAGTTACTGATCATCGTATTAATTTTTCTATTATGGAATTAGATAGAGTTATGGATGGACATTTATCTCCAATAATTGAAGCTTTAATTACAGAAGATATGCGACTTAAATTAGCGGGAGAAAATTTTGAATGATTTAGAATTAATAAAAAGATATGTTCCTACCAATTTACAAGAAGATGCTATAAAAAAATTAGAACAATCGTATCCAGTTCAATATATAATTGGTAATGTTGATTTTTATGGTTATGAAATAAAAGTTAATGAAAATGTATTAATACCAAGATTTGAAACAGAATATTTAGTAGAAAAAACAATAAAATATTTAGAATATTTAAATATTAAAAAACCAAATATTTTAGAAATTGGTACAGGAAGTGGTTGTATAAGTATTGCTTTAAAAAAAGAAATAGATTGTTTTATTAAAGCAATAGATATTAAAGAAGAAGCTTTATTAGTAGCATTAGAAAATGCTACTAACAATAATGTTAGTATTGATTTTGAATTATGCGATATTCATAAGTTTAGTACCAGTACTAAATATGATTTAATAATTAGTAATCCTCCTTATGTACCAGTAAATAGTAAAGTAGATGAAAAGACTAAGTATGAACCTAAAGAAGCAATATTTGCTTCTGAAGAGGGTATTCATTACTATAAAGTTATATTAGAAAGACTTCATAATAATTTATCTACTAACTATTTAATAGCGTTTGAAATAGATAATAATGAAGGTAATTTAATAAAAGAAGTTGTTAAAAAATATTTACCAAATTCTTATATAAAAATAGAAAAAGATTATAATAATTTAGAAAGATATATTTTTATAAGTAATAAAAATATCTTATTATAATCTTTTTCTTTTATTTTCTATTACATACTTGATCCATAGAAACATTAAATTTTAAACATAATTGAATTAAAAAAGCAGTTAAAATTAAAGTTTTACCCATTTCATAAGTACTTATTACTGATTGAGTAGTATTAAGTATTTTAGCTAAATCACTTTGAGATAATTTATTATTAAGACGTATTTTTCTTATATTTAAACCTATATCTTTTTTATTTAAAATATTATTATTATTCATTTTAATTCTTTTATTAGTTATACCTACTACATAATCCATATTTATATAAAAATAATTACATAACATATTTAACTTTTTAAGGGGAATTATTTTAACCTTTGTTTCCCATCTAGCATAATTAGGTTGGGTAACACTTAATACCTTAGCCATATGTTGTTGGGTTAAATTTTTATCTTCTCTAATATTTCTTATATTATCTAATAAAAAGTCTATTTCCATGTACATCATCTGTAAAAATTTTAAACTAATGAAACTTTAAATAATAAAAAATATACACAAATACGATAAAGTGTGATAGAATAAATATAAGAAAAATAAAATAAAGGTCGTTACATGTATAATAATAAATAAATTATACAAAATAAAGTAGTAAAGGAAGGGTTAAGTTATGAAAAATAAACTTAATACAAAAAGTAGAATATATATAATATTAATAATAGTAATACTAACAATAGTAAGTAGTATATTTTTATTAAACCATAAATTATCGGATAATCAAACACAATTAGATGAAGTAAAACTTGTTAATAATAATACATCAAAAAGTGGAATGTTTGCAATCATGTTACAAGATGAAAATGGAGAATATAAACAAAGTGATAGTAGTGATTTTCCAACAGAAGGTTATAATTACAATGAAGAAAAATCAGGATGTATAGATTCCAAAGGATTAGCAGTAGCAGATGTATTAACATATAAAGATAAAAAATTTAGTGTAAGAACAAATCAAGCAGTATATTGTTATGTATATTTTGATAAGAGTAATGCAAAAGAATTAATAGAACAATTAAAAAAGAGTAATGGGTTAAGTTCTGAACCAGTTGGAGGAATGTATAGATATCAAGGAACAAATGCCCAAGTAAATAATTACTTATGTTTAGAAGGAAAATGTTCTTCTGGATCAGATGAAATGTACAGGATTATAGGAATAACTCCTGAAGGAAATATCAAAGTAATAAAACAAACTAAATATGGAAGTACACATAAATGGTGGACAAATTATACAGAAAATAAAGAGTGGCCAGATAGTTTAATATTTAAAACATTAAATGAAGATTATTATAATTCGTTAAAAGAAGAAATAAAAAATATAATAGAACCACAACAATGGCTATACGGAGATATAAGTAAGGATTATATAGATTCCAGTATACCAACAGAGGAAGTATATAAAATAGAAGCAGGTAAAGAAAATACTAAATATTATAGTCCAGATGATGGAAAATATATAGAAGATCGGATTTGGACAAATAAAATACAAGCCAATATAGGATTAATGTATATACATGACTATGCATATGCAGAAAGCAGTTTAGGACATAATACAAGTTGTAGAAAAAGTGATTACAGTACATGTAAATCCAGTTGGATACATATGAGTAATAATGGAATAGCGACGTCTGGAAATGAAAGATATGAATGGATCATGACGCGTATGGGATTGTATAGTAATTCTGATAATCGTTATGGTGGATGGTATGTAACTTCAAATGGAAATATTGATTATAATGTTTTGAATATTGGATATGCGGTTCGCCCAGTGTTCTATTTAAAGAATAATATAACATTATATGGTAGTGGAACAGTCGATGATCCATTCACATTAACCGAAGTAATACCAACAAAACAAGAAGAAACATTAAGAAGTAAGGATTCAAATAATTCATTAAGTAAAACTTTAGTAGGGGGAATGTATCGTTACCAAGGGTCAACTGTAAATAACTACATATGTTTGAAAGAAATAGGAGAAGCAGGATGTTCAACAAGTGGAAATGATGACGACATGTACCGAATAATAGGAATCACAGAGAGTGGAAATATAAAAGTCATAAAACAAATAAGATATCAAAAAGGAAGTAAAAATACATTTGAATGGAATAATAAATCAAGTGTAGATCCATCTAGTATTTATTATTGTGGAAATGATTGTCCAACGTGGGAACAAAGTGATATGTATAACATGTTGAATACAAATAATGATTCATTTTTAAATGGATTAGATAGTGCAATAAAAGGAAAAATAGAACAACGAAACTGGTATTATGGAGACATAGGCAAGGATTATATGGGAACAATAACATCAGAAGAAGTATATAAAATAGAAAGTGGGCAAGAGGCAACCCAATATTATAATGCAAGTGGAAATTTGGTACCAAAAAGTGAAGGAACAATGTGGCAACAAACAAGTGGAAAATCATCAATAGGATTGATGTATGTAAGTGATTATTTATATGCAATAAGTAATACAGGACATTCGAACAATTGTAGAAGTGGAGATTATGAAACAAAATGTAAAGGAAGCTGGATACATGAAACAAATAATGAATCATCAAGTAGTACAAAATATAACGAATGGACCATGTCGCGTATAGGTCGATTGGGTAGCGAGAACACTGTCTTCAATGCGTGGTGTGTGAATTCGAATGGCGTTGTTATCGACTGTAGCTTGTT
The DNA here is from genome assembly GCA_947589495.1 of uncultured Bacilli bacterium. Lineage (GTDB taxonomy): Bacteria > Bacillota_I > Bacilli_A > RF39 > UBA660 > SIG200. The sequence continues at coordinate 81,369 of CANQAK010000002.1, forward strand.
CTCTGCGACTGCGTTTCGCCCAGTCTTCTATTTAACGTCCAATGTAGAATTAGAGGGAGAAGGGTCAAGATCCAATCCATTCTACATAAAAACTTAGCTCCGGACAGTTTTTAGTGGGATAAGAAAATAAAAAGATAAAAATAGTGAAAGAGTACGACAAAAGGAGTA
>CANQAK010000003.1 GCA_947589495.1 uncultured Bacilli bacterium
TAAGGCTCATTTAAAAATGTAGGTTTTCCTACATAATTATATGGACCAAATATTACATTTTTATATTGACTTTAACACATATTTTATTACTTCTACTTCTTCTTCCAATATATCTGTCAATATTTTATTTATTGCTCTTGTATCTTTTCCACATATTACACTTTTAAATACTCGATCGTATTTCAAATTATAAAATTTTGTTGGCATAATCATTTTTCCTTTCTAATTGTTGTTTTCTTACCCTTTAACTTTATAATTCCCAATACTAATCCTTTTTCCTTTGATGAATTTATTATTTTCTTTCTAGCTATTTTCCTCCTTTCACTATTATCTATATCTTTTTCTATTTTTTTCTATTTTACTCCTTTACTATTATATATCTTTCTTTTTCTTACCTTTCCTTTTTTTATTTTAAAATTTTTTAAATTAAATTTAAATTAAAATAGAAATAAAGTTTTTCTTTACTTTTTAAATGCACAAAAAAACAATCACTAAATTTTAAAAAACTAGTAATTGTTTTTAATATTATTAATTAAATAGAATAATTAATTTACCTAGATTATCTTTAAATTCATATAATGCTACTTCCTTTTGATTTTTTACATATAAAATATAACCATTCAAAGAATCTTTAATAAGATTACCATTCATAACTAATTTTTCTATAGTAGAAGATAGTTCTACTACGTTTAAATCTAAAACATCTTTTAATTTAAAATATTTATAATTCTTTTTTATTTCTTCTAAAGAATAAGCATTTTCAATTAAAAAATTACCTTGTTTAGTTCTTATTAAAGAGTTCATTGTACCACATATATTTAATTTTTCACAAATACTTGCAATAAGACTTCTTATGTAAGTACCTTTACTTACTAATACTCTAAATTTAATAATATCTTTTTGATAATCTAATAATTCTATTTCTTTTATATATACTTCTTTTGTAGGTAAAGTTACTTCAATATTTTCATGTGCATATTCATATAATCTTTTACCATTAACATGAACTGCTGAATACAAAGGTATTTCTTCTATATATTTTCCTAAAAAACTATTTAAAGTCTTCTCAATTAATATCTTAGAAATTTCTTTAACTTCTTCTTTTTTTATAACACTACCAGTAATATCCCCAGTATCAGTAGTAATACCTAATTTAATTTCTGCAATATATTCTTTATCATAATTAGTTATTAAAGGAACAAGTTTAGTATATTTACCAGTTAAACAAACAAGTACTCCCGTTGCTAAAGGATCAAGAGTACCAGTATGACCTATTTTTTTTATTCCAATTATATTAGTAAGTCTATTTATAACATCTCTACTTGTATAATTTTGTTCTTTATTTATAATAATAATTTGATTATCATCTAGATTAATATTTTTAGTTAATAAATAATAATAATCATGAATATTTTCTTCTTCCTCAATAAATCCTAAATCATAAGAAAGTTTTAAAAGAATAATATTTTTTAAAGGTATTCTTAAATACATTTTAGAATACCCTAATTTTTTAAAATAACCATTTAAATAATTAATAACTTTTCTCTCAATTATTTTTTCTTCTTCTTTATCCATTTCATCTAAAATAATATCTAATATAACTTTAGATTTTTTATTAATTAAAACAAAGCCCTTTAACTCATTTAATATATATATTTTAAATAACAAAATTAAACTATTTTCTTTAACAATTTGAATAATATCATAAGCTTCATTAAAATACTTAGCATAACCATTTATTTTAGAATTTAAAGGATTTGGTTCATCAATATTTTTTACAACTTTTAAATAAGCTTCATAGAAATCATAACCATAATATTTTATATAATATTTCCGATATAAATTAATAAAAATATTTTCTTCTTCACCATTTAAATTATCACTAATTAATATTTTTACATTTTTTAATTCCATAAAATCCTTTAATTATCTTTAATATCTTTTAAAATCTTTTCTATTTTAGTAGCATATTCAATAGAATTATCATAAATAAACTTTAATTCTGGAATATTTCTTACTTCTAAAACTTTAGCTAATTTTCCTCTTAAAAAAGGGGATGCTTCTTTCATTTCTTTTTCTATTTCTTGATGAGTTAAATTAGAAATACTTGTAAAAAATACTTTAGCGTAACTTAAATCTTTACTAACACTTACCTCGGTTAAAGTAATAGTTTTTAATAATTCATCGTCTGTTTCAGTTAAAATAATATTACTTAAATATTTTAAAATATCACTTTCTATTCTTTCTATTTTATGACTAGGCATGTTTTACCTCAACTAATTCAAATACTTCTAAAATATCTCCTTCTTTTATATCATTAAATGCTTCTAAAGTAATACCACATTCAAATCCTTTTTTCATTTCTTTTACAGATTCTTTTCCTCTTTGTAATGAAGATATTTTTGTTTCAGTTATAACTACACTATCTCTTATAACTCTTACACTTGAATTATTTTTAACTATTCCATCAGTTACATAACAACCAGCAATATTTCCAATTTTAGAATATTTAAAGATTTTTCTTATTTCAACTGTTCCAATAACTTTTTCTTCATATTCAGGATCTAACATACCTTGAATAGCTAATTCCATTTCTTCAACTAATTTATAAATAATTGTATAAAGACGTATATCAACATTATATTCTTTAGCAATTTCTTTAGTAATATTACTTGGTACAACATTAAATCCAATAATAATAGCATTAGATGCATTAGCTAAAACTACATCACTTTCTGTAATAGTACCAATACCACTTCTTATAACTTTAACAGAAACATCTCCAATATGAATTTTTTCTAAAGCATTTTTAACTGCTTCTTCACTACCACGAACATCACATTTTAATACGACATTAACTTCTCTATTTCCTGATTCAATTTGTTTAAATAAATCATCTAGAGAAACAACATTATTTTTATATTTAGAGACATTAGCATTTTTTCTTTTAGAAGCAATTTCTTTAGCTTTACTTTCTGTTTCAAAGGCCATAAATTTATCACCAGCTTCAGGTGTTTCAGAAATACCAGTTACTTCTACTGGAGTTGATGGCCCTGCTTCTACAATTGATTCTCCTAGATCATTTTTCATCGTTCTTACTTTACCAAAATGTTCTCCAACTACAATAGGATCTCCAATACGTAATGTTCCATTTTGAATAATAAATGAAGCAATTCCTCCAACATTTTGAACTACTTTAGATTCAATAACAGAACCAGTTGCATAACGATTAGGATTAGCTTTATAACCATTTACTTCAGCAATTAATTCGATAGTTTCTAAAAGTAAATCAATTCCTTCACCAGTATGAGCAGAAATTTTAATAAATGGTGTATCACCACCCCATTCTTCAGGAGTAATTCCATTTTCTACCATTTCTGTTAAAATACGTTCTGGATTAGCTTCTGGTTTATCAATCTTATTAATGGCTACAATAATTGGTACATTGGCACTCTTAGCATGATCAATAGCTTCTTTAGTTTGTGGCATAACTCCATCATCTGCTGCTACTATAATAATAACTATATCTGTTACACTGGCTCCTCTTGCACGCATTTCTGTAAAAGCTGCATGTCCTGGAGTATCTATAAATGTTATTTTATTACCATTATGTTCTATTTGATAAGCCCCAATATGTTGAGTAATACCCCCAAATTCTCCATCAACAACATGAGAATGACGAATGTAGTCTAAAAGAGTTGTTTTACCATGATCAACATGTCCCATAATTGTAACAATTGGAGGTCTTTTAACTAAATCTTCTTCTTTATCAATAATTTCATATTCTTCAAAATTAGCTAAATCTTGTGTTTCTTCTTTTTTTAATGTTTTATTGTAATCTAGTACAACAATTTCAGCATTATCAAAATCAATTGAATCATTTAAATTTAACATAAGTCCTAAAGACATCAATTTTTTAATAATTTCAGTTCCACTTACATCTAATTCTTTTGCAAGATCTGATACAGTCATTCCTTGTTTATATAAAACAATATCATCAGAAGTATTAGTATTACTCATTAATTTTTCTTTATGTTTATACATTTCTTTTTTTAAAGTTTTATAATTATCTTTATTCTCTACTATTTGCATCTTCTTCTTTAATTTTTGCTTTTTTGATGAATTAGAATCTGAAATATTATTACTTTCCATTATATCCATAGCAACATTTTCTACAAGTTCATCTTCATCATAAGTAATTTCTTCATCAGTACTAATTAAGTTAAGAGTATAATCAAGATTTATAACATCTTCATCATTTAAAATGTCATCCCCATTTTTAACATTTATTCCTAACTCCATACATTTTTTTAAAACTTCTGCAACTGATAAATTTAGGCTTTCAGCATATGCTTTAACTGTCATAATACCATCCTTTCTTTTTTATTATAATAAATTATTTAATTCATCATATATTTCTTCTTTAATTTCTACTTCTAAAATTTTATCTAAAATTTTATTTTTTCGAGCTTTTTCAAAAACTTCTTTATCTTTTTTTAAATAAGCTCCTCGTCCATTTTTCTTACCGGTTAAATCAACTTCAACAATTCCCTCTTTATTTCTAACAATTCTAATTAAATCTTTTTTTTCACATTTTTCTTTAGTAACTACACAAGTTCTTAAAGGTTTCTTTCTCTCTTTCATTTTACCTCTTAATCTTGATTACCTTCTCTATTAATTTGAGATAAAGTTTTTATTTCTAATTTATATTTTGTTAGTTTACTAGCAAGTCTTATATTACTTCCCTTTTTACCAATAGCTAAACTTAAATTATCATCAGTAACAATTGCTAAAGCTTCTTTTTTTACTTCATCTTTTATGTTAACAATAACATTTTTAGCAGGGCTTAAAGCATTGGCAATAAAAGTTTTAGGATCTTCATCATATAATATTAAATCTATTCTTTCACCAACATTATCTTTATCATTTGTTTTAACCATATTACCATTTAATTCTTTTAAAATACTAGCAATACGGCTTCCTTTTTCTCCTATACATGAACCAATGGCATCAATTCTTTCATTAGTAGAATAAACTGCTACTTTACTTCTATTACCAGCATCTCTAGCAACACCATATAAAATAATTTCTCCGTCTTGTAATTCAGGAATCTCTGATTCAAATAAACGTTTAACAAAACCATAATGTTTTCTTGAAGTCATAATTACTGGTCCTTTACTTCCACTTTCAACTTTAGTTATGTATACTTTAATACTTGAACCCATTTTAATAGATTCCCCAGGAATAATTTCTGATTTTGGTAAAATTGCTCTTGTTCTTCCTAAATCAATATAATAATTTTTAGCATCTTCCATGGCTACAAGCCCTAACATTAATTCAAATTCTTTATCTTGGAATTCTTCAATAATACTATTTTTTTCAGCTTCTCTAATTTTTTGAGTAACTACTTGTTTAGCAGTACCAGCAGCAACACGACCAAAATCTTTAGGAGTTACTTCTTTTTCAATTGTATCGCCAACTTTAGCATTAGGATCTATTTCTCTAGCTTCCTCTAATAAAATTTGAGCATCAATATTAATTTTAGGAGGTATTTCTACAACATTTCCTTCTTCATCAACAGTTTCAGTTCCTTCATCAATTTCAGGAACTACTACTAAATAAGAAAATACTTTAATTTCTCCTGTTTCTCTATTAATATCTACTCTTACATTAGTCTTTGAATCAAAATTTTTCTTATATGCTGTTTGTAAAGCTAATGTCATGGCTTCATATACAACATCTGGACTAATTTTCTTTTCTTTAACAATTGTATCTAGTGCTTTTATAAATGCTTTACTATCCATTTTTTTAACCTCTTTCCTTACTTATTACATCTAAAATATATTCACTTTGACATACATCATACTCATCTACAATTGGATTAACTATATGAGTTGCCTCAACTATACCATCTAAATCAATTCCACCGACTTTATCAAGTACTACTGTTAAAAATGTATATTTACCTTTTTTTTGAATAAATATATCATCCACAATTATTTCTTTTTTAGCTAACGCATCACTAAGGGCGTTTTTTAAATCTTCTAATTTTTCCATATCCACCTCAAATTAATAATAAAAGCAGGATTGTAATCCCACTCAAATTTCAATAATATTATATCAAATGATTAAAAAATAGACAAGTATTACTTTCTTAAATCTAGTTTTCTACTTAATTCTTCAAATTTTTCATTATTATTAATATGTTCTTTTCCCAAATTTCTTATAAATTCATAATTTTTATATACATCTTGTATACTTACTAAAAAGCATCTTCCTGTCACAAAAGGACTTGCAAAAAATATACCAGCATTAGAAATGCTACTTTCAAATATTTCAGTAATATCTTCATTTACATATAAATCTTCAATTTTTTTAATACCTTTAGAGTATAAATAAGTAGTTAAGTCATTTAAATTATTTTCATAAGATTTTTGTAAATTAGTTAGTAATTCTTTATCTATTTTTTCTTTTACTTCATCTAAATGAGTTAACTTATTAATTGGAATTTGAAATTCTTTACTTTCAGGAACAATTATTCCGCTTGAATCATCACCATAGATTCCAAAAAAACGCCAGTCACATATTTCATATATTCCATAACCCGCATGTTCAGTTAATACATCATCAGGGATAATATATTCACAAATCCATACAGGATCTTTTTCATATCCATTACTTCTAGCAACAAATTTTATCTTAAATAAAGCTTCATCTAAATAAGCATAAAATGTTTTAAATCCTTTATGACATCTTCTATTACCATTAAATTTACAATAATTAAAATATCTATTTAAATTATTTGAAGGAATTTCCATATAACCTAAATCATAAAAAATTTTCTCTGGTGTATTTATACTATGAGATTTATAATTTGAAATAAAATAACTACTTTCTGGTATTGGTATTATTCTATATACTAGTGCCAAAATAACCCCCATCTCTTTCCAAAAATGATATTATACACGAAAATTTTATTTTAGCAAGTTATTTTAATATAATTTACTCATACAAAAAAACATTATTAACAATTGTAATAATGTAAACAATTTATTATTTAAGTAATCCATTTTGAACTAATTTTGTTTCATTTACGACCATAAAAGCTTTATTATCATAACCTTTTACTAATTTAGTTAATTCTTTTAATTTATTATTATTTATTTGAATATATAACATATCTTTATTATTGCCTTCATAATCATTTTTAAGTTCAATAATAGATACAGCATATCCTTTTTTTCTTAATTTTTGAATTAATTTATCTGATTCTTTTTTTAAAACTATTTGGACACCCATAACTCCTTTAACAAATTTATTAGATAAAAAAGAACCAATTAAAGTTCCTGTTGCATATCCTCCAGCATAAGATATAGCAATTAAAACGGTATTGCCTCCCGTATTTAAGGCTTCTTTAGCTACTGCATACCATACTAATACTTCAAAAAATGCTATAACAAAAGGTTCAACTGTTTTACCTTTAACAAAAAAAACAGTTCTTAAGGTTCCTAATGTCACATCAACAATTCTTGCTGTAAAAATTTGTAGACATTTTAGTAGCATAATCCTCCTTACTAATGTGTAAACACGATTATACAAATTAATAAGATAAAGAATAATACAAAGCCAATAACAAATCCCCACATAACTGCATCAGTTGGTTCTTCATCTCTTTTTTGAAGTAGTTCATTATCGTGATTATACATTTCACTTTTTAATTTAACTTCTTTAGGTTTCTTTTCTTTTACTTCTTCTTTTTTATTATTATGTTCACCTTTTTTGCTCATTATTATTTTCCTACTTTCTAAAAAAATTATACCAAAAATTTTTATTAATAAATAGTTTTAAATGTTATTTATGTAAAAAAACTGTTAAAAAAACAGTTTTTTTACTAGTAGCCTTTATTTTTATAATATTCATATAATTCTTTAAATCTATTAAAATGAACAACTTCTCTTTGTCTTAAAAATAAAAGTGGTGCTAAAACATCTTCATCGTTTGTTAAATCAATTAAGTTTTCATATACTGCTCTTGCTTTTTGTTCAGCAGCCATATCTTCCATTAAATCTGCAATTGGATCAGCTGTAACGGCAAAATATGTTGCTGTAAAAGGTACTCCTGATGCATCAACTGGATAAATTCCTTTATTATGATCAGCATAATATGATGAAAGTCCTGCTTCTTCTAATTCTTTTAATGTCGCATTCTTAGTCAATTGGTGAACCATTGAACAAATCATCTCGCAGTGCCCAAGTTCTTCCGTACTAATATCGTTTAAAAGAGCTTTACCTTTGTCATCTGGCATAGTAAATTTTTGACTAAAGTAACGCATTGCAGCAGCAAGTTCACCATTGGCTCCTCCAAATTGAGTTAATAAATATTTAGCCATTCTTAAATCTTTTTTACTAATACTTATTGGATAATTTGTGTGCTTAACATATTTAAACATAAATATTACCCCCTAAATTTTCCCATGACCATGGTCCATTAATCCATTCATATTTTTCACCACTAGTTTCATTTATTGTAAGTGGTCCATAACTTTTAATATATTCTTTTTTAGCTTCTTTTTCTTCTTTAATAAATTCTTCTAATAACATTAATGCATTTCTATCTTCTGGATGTAAATCTAAATATAGATTCATATCGTTAATAGCAAATGAATATTGCATAACATTAAATAATTTAGCTTCTCTATCATTTCTAGGTTTAATATTTACATATGTTAAATTCTTATATGGTTTATATTCATCTTTAAACATGTTTCCTCTTAAAAATCCTTCTTTGGCAGTTAAAAATTTACTAGAACTCATGTTACTCATACTTTTCATATTACTCATGCTACCCATATTAGACATATCTTGTTTAGTATTTTGTAATCCTGCTAAACTTAATAATGAAAAATCTAAATCGATATCGTTATTGTCAAATAACATAAAAAATTACCTCCTACATTAATGTATGAGATAATTATTTAGCCTTCCATGCTTTCGCCTATTTTATTGCTTCAAATTCATAAATATCTAATAATTCTTCTAAATCATCAGCTTTTAAAGATGTTCCATTAACACCATCTAAAATGTTAGTATCTAATATTTCCCCATTTCTAACATATATTATGGCAGGTATTTGTTCTAAATCTTTTATATCTAAACTTTTTTCTATTGTTTCTAAGTAATTATTATCACTTTCTTTTAATTTAGTTAAATCAACATAATAAAATATATCATTTAATTTATATTTATCTATTAATCTTTTTAAACCCTTCTCTAAATTATAAACATCTTCATCTTTAGTATATCCTAAATAAATAAAATAAGATGATGGTGCTTCTTGCCTTATCTGACTTAAAGAATTTAAGTCATTGATGCTTGAATCAACAGTATTTGATGATATTAAATAACTTGTCATTAACTTTTCTTCTTCTTTTACTTGATACCATTTAAAGATATATAATACTAAAAGTATTGCTCCTAAAAGTATCGCTAGAGCTATTATATAATTTTTAGAATCTATTTTCTTTTCAATAACTACTTCTTTTGTCATTTTTTCTTTAGGAGCTTCTTTTTTTACATTGCTACTTTTGGTAGCATTACTCCTTTTTTTAGTAGCAGTTTTAGTTGATGTTTTAACATTTTCTTTTTCTTTAGTAACATCAGTCTTTTTTTGACTCATTATTTATCATATCCTTTCATACTAATTTTAACACATTCCATTTTTATTTGTAAACTTCTTTTCTTAACAAAAAGAAAGTATTTTTATTTTCTAAATACTTTCCCTAAATTTTAATTTTTTTCTAACTCTCTATGTAGAAAGGATTATCATATGTTCCTGAACCTGCAATTTTAACATTGTTCTTTAGATAGAAGACAGGACGAACCGAACGCATAGCGCTCAAATCGAAGATATAGATTTTGCCATCTATATCCACACCCCATGCATTGAAGTAAACACCTGTACTGAAACGCCCAATACGCGTCATGGTCCATTCTTGATAAGTTGTACTACTTGATTCATTATTAATTTCATGTATCCAGCTTCCTTGACATGTTGTGTAATTATTTTTGCAATTGTATGTATGTCCTGTTGCACTTATTGCATATAAATAGTCACTTACATACATCAATCCTATTGATGATTCTTCACTTGTTTGTTGCCACTTTGTTCCTTCACTTTTTGGTACTAAAATTCCATTTGCATTATAATATTGTGTTGCTACCTGTCCACTTTCTATTTTATATACTTCTTCTGATGTTATTGTACCCATATATTCTTCTCCTATGTCTCCATACCACCATTTTTGTGGTTCTATTTTTTCTTGTACTGTACTATCTAATTTACTTAAGAATGAACCACTTCCATCATTCAAAGTTTTATACATGTCACTTTGTTCCCATGCTGGACAGCCTTCTTTTGAACCACAATAATTACTCTTTGATGAATCATTAGTTGATTTACTATTCCATGCAAACATATTTGTTCCACTTTTATTATATCTTATTTGTTTTATTACCTTTATATTTCCTTCTGGAGTAATTCCTATGATTCGATACATATTATCATCGTATCCACTACTACTTGCATTGCAACTATTTTTTCCAACTTCTTTCAAACATATATAGTTTTTTACATTTTTTCCCTTTAATGTATCTGCTCCTTGATATCTATACATTCCCCCAACTAAAGTTTTACTTAAAGTCTCTGTATCATCTGCCAATCTTAACGTTTTTTCTTGATCTGTTGGTATTACTTCTGTTAATGTATATGGATCATCTACTGTTCCACTTCCATATAATGTTATATTACTCTTTAAATAGAAAACTGGGCGAACCGCATATCCAGTACTCAAAACATTATAATCAATATTTCCATTTGAAGTTACATACCATCCACCATAACGATTATCAGAATTACTATACAATCCCATACGCGTCATGATCCATTCATATCTTTCATTTCCAGACGTCGCTATTCCATTATTACTCATATGTATCCAACTGGATTTACATGTACTGTAATCACTTTTTCTACAACTTGTATTATGTCCTAAACTGCTTTCTGCATATGCATAGTCATGTATATACATTAATCCTATATTGGCTTGTATTTTATTTGTCCAAATCCGATCTTCTATATATTTTCCATCATCTGGACTATAATATTTAGTATTTTCTTTACCTGCTTCTATTTTATATACTTCCTCTGTTGATATACTGGAATCTATATAATCCTTACTTATATCTCCGTATATCCATTGTTGTGGTTCTATTATATTTTTTATTTCTTCTTTTAACGAATTATAATAATCTTCATTTAATGTACTATATATTTTACTTTCTGGCCATTCTTTATTTACAGAATTATCATCCCACCATTTTATCGCATTTCCATATCTTGTTTGTTTTATGACTTTTATATTTCCTTCAGGAGTGATTCCTATAATCCTGTACATTTCATCACTTTGATTTGAACATTTTCCTTCTAAACATAAATAATTACTTTTTACTTCATTATTTGTTCCTTGATATCTATACATTCCTCCAACTAAAGTATCACTTAATGTGTTATTTGTATCATCACTTTGTAATTTCTTTACTAATTTTGCTCCACTATCTTCTCCACATTTTAAGTTATCTGCACTTATTGTTATATCTAACTCTTTATCTGCTAAATAATCTTGTTCATCATTCTTTTTATTAACTAAATATGCATATGCATCTATTTTTGATGAACTATTTCCTGTTACTTTAAATGTTATTCCTTCATATACTTTTTTACCTTCATCTTTTATATCAAATAAATCTAGTTCTTGTTCTTCAAATGTATTATTTTCATCTCCCTTTAAATGTAAAAATAAATCTCCTTGTTCTAATGCTTCTCCCATTGAACCTTGTGTATTAGTCATTGTTACTGTTATATCTGCTGTACATTCATATTTATCTTCATTCGTTGCATCAGTTATTTCAAATTTAGTTATGGTATGTGTTCCTTCTTCTTCAGTTAACACATAATTCTTTTCATCATCTGCATAATAATTTCTTGCATTATTTGGTGCCATATCTTCTTCATCTACTATTATTTTTAACTTTGGTGTTGGTACTGAAAGAGTTACTAACCCTGATTCTTCTGTTTGTAGTGTTATTACACTACTATTTGATGTATTTATTACTCCCATATTAAAGTAAGCATATGTAGCTCCAATTACTAACACTATCATTATTGCTACTCCAATTATTAATTTTACTTTTGTTTTTTTATCCATTTTTAAACTACTCCTTTTATTAATATGGCTATATTTTAGAAATTAATGTATTTCTATTTATCTAGTATCTATAATTTAATTATATTGGTTATATAACCATTAGTCAAGTAACAAGTAGTTATTAAATGTAAACTAAAAAGAATGTAATTCAATATATTCATACATTCTTTTATTCATCTATAGTATCACTATCTTTTTTTATTAATACTTCTCTAGGTTTACTACCATTTTGAGGTCCTACTATTCCTCTTGATTCTAATAAATCAATCATTCTAGCTGCTCTATTAAAACCAAATCTAAATCTTCTTTGAATTAAGGAAGCACTTATTTTACCAGTATCTTTAGCAAATTCAACAATTTCATTATACATTGGATCATCATAACTATCTTCCCCATTACCACTTCCACTTGAAGAATTAGATGAAGCATTAGATACTGTCATATCTTCTTCATATTTAACTGTTAATTGTTTAGAACAATAATTAATTAATTTAGCAATCTCTTCATCAGATATGAAACATCCTTGAATACGTTCTGGTTGATTTTCACCCATTGGTAAAAATAACATATCACCTTTACCCAGTAATTTTTCAGCTCCACTCATATCTAATGCTGTTCTTGAATCTATTTGACTTGCTACTGCAAAACAAATCCGTGATGGAATATTAGCTTTAACTACTCCAGTAATAACATCTGTTGAAGGTCTTTGAGTTGCGACAATTAAATGTATTCCCGCTGCTCTAGCCATTTGAGTTATTCTCATGATAGAATCTTCAACTTCTTTAGAGGCAACAAGCATAAGATCAGCAAGTTCATCAATAATTACAACCCAAAAAGGCATTTTAGGAAGTAAAGATTCTGGATGACGTTTATTTTCTTTTTCAATATAAGCATTATATTCACTAATTTTTTTAACACCAGCATCTGCAAAGGTATCATAACGTTTTTCCATTTCTCTAACAACATTTTGAAGCATTATAGATGCTTTTTTAGGATCACTTACAACAGGACAATATAAATGAGGTGTTCCATTATAATTAGTAAGTTCAACTTTTTTAGGATCAACCATTATAAGTTTAACTTGAGTTGGTTCATAATTCATTAAAATAGAACAAATAATAGAGTTGATACATACTGATTTACCAGAACCAGTAGATCCTGCGACTAAAAGGTGAGGCATTTTTGCTAAATCTGCAACGATTGGTTTACCCATTAAGTTTTTACCTAAAGTAATCATAATATCATATTTATTTTTTAAACTTAAATTAGCTTCTAATATTTCTCTAAAGGCAACAGCACTAATACTTTCATTAGGTATTTCTATACCAATTGTACTTTTACCAGGGATAGGTGCTTGAATACGAACATCTTTAGCAGCTAAAGCTAAGGCTATTTCTTTATTAATTGATAAAATACGACTAACTTTAGTACCAGCAGGTACAACTATTTCATATTGAGTAACTGCAGGTCCTACATGAATTTCTACAACTTTTCCAGATATTTGAAAATCTTTTAATACATTTTCTAATATTTCTTTATTCTTTAAGGTAAATGCATCTGAATTTCCTTTTTTTGGAGCTTTTATTTCATTTAAAATATTTATTGGTGGAAGCTTATAATTTCCTGGAGTTATAACTTCTTCTTTTATAACATTTTCTGTTTCTTTAACTTCTCTTGTTACTTCTAATTGTTTATTTTTTACTTCTTCTAAACTATTAATAATAATTCTTTCATCTTTTTTAGGTACTTCTTTAAGTTTTTCTTCAACTTCTTCACTTATATCCACTAAGTCTTCTACTGAAGTATCTTCCTCATCATCTTCGGCATGTCTTTTAACAAAACTTTTAATTTTTTCTAAAATATCTGTTAAAGTAATATTTAAAAGCATTATAACACCAACAATAGCAATTACTACTAAAATTACAACTGTACCAGGTTTGGCAAATAAAAAATAAAAAGCACTAATAAAGGCTGCTCCTAAAAGCCCTCCTCCAATAGCGATGGAAGTATTACCAGTATTTAAAATAGAATTAGATGGTGTTATTGTATTCATTCTGTCCATAAATTGTTCAAACGTATTTTTTATTATTTCACCGGGAGTTCCTGCTTTATCTAAAAAGGTAAAATGACTAGCTACAAGAATAACTAACATTATTAAATAAAACCCTACTAATCTTGATGAAAAAAATTTAGGCATTTTTCTTTTAAATACCATAAAAAGTCCCACTAATAAAATATAGATAACAAAAACTATCCACCATGAACCTAATAAAAACATAGCAAATTCTTTAATAAGGGTACCAATATAACCAAATCCAAAACCAATAATACCTACTAAAGCTAGAATTAACCCAGTTAATTCTACACTCATTCCACTACTATTTGCATCTTTGGATTTTTTCTTCTTTGCCATGTTAATCACCATAATAATTATAAACTAAATATCTTTTTTTGACAATTAATTCTATATTTTATATAATTATTTTACTAAAACGAGGTGGCTTATGATAAATGTTGTTTTATTTGAACCAGAAATTCCTACTAACACAGGAAATATAATGCGTACTTGTATTGCTACTAATACCCATTTACATTTAATTAAACCATTAGGATTTAGTTTAGATGATAAATATGTTAAAAGAAGTGGTGTTAACTATATAGATAAATGTAAATACACTTTATATGAAAATATTGAAGAATTTTTTGAAAAAAATAAAGGAGAATATTATTTTTTAACTAGATATGGTCATAAACCTCATACTTCTTTTGATTACAGTGATAAAGGAAAAAATATTTATTTTTTCTTTGGTAAAGAATCAACAGGTATTCCTCCTAAAATTTTAAAACCATTTATAGATAGATGTTTAAGAATACCTATGACTAGTGATGTTAGAGCCTTAAATTTATCTAATACCGTAGCAATTGTAGTATATGAAGCTTTAAGACAACAAGGGTATCCTAATCTTTTATTTGATGAACCACATAAATCAAAAAATTTTATTGAAGAAAGTGATTAACTACTTTCTTTTTTTTTTAAAAATTGTAACATATTTTTTCTTTTCGCATATATTATATGCAATCATCATAAATTTATATGGGTGACTTATGATAAATTATAATGGTTTAAATGATGATGAAGTAATTATAAGTAGAAAAGAACACGGTACTAATGAATTATCTAAAGTAAAACAAAAAACATTTTTAAAAATTTTATTGGAATCATTAGGAGATCCAATTATTAAAATACTTCTTATTGCCCTTTGTATTAAACTTTTATTTATTTTTTCTAAATATGATTGGTATGAAACAATTGGTATTGCTATTGCAGTAATGTTAGCATCCTTAGTATCAACTATATCTGAATATGGCAGCGAAGCTGCTTTTAAAAGATTACAAGAAGAAGTAAGTAAAATAAAAGTTAAAGTATATAGAAATAATTCTTTAAAAGAAATAATTATTAATGATATTGTTGTTGGAGATATAGTTAAACTTACAACTGGTGATTCTATTCCAGCAGATGGTATTTTAATAAGTGGATCAATTTCCTGTAATGAAGCAAGTCTTACTGGTGAATCTAAAGATATTAAAAAAAATACAAATAATAATAAATTATTTAGAGGAAGTGTCGTTACTAATGGTAATGGAAAAATGCTTGTTAAAAAAGTTGGTAATAATACAGAATATGGAAAAATTTCTTTAGAAATTCAAGAGAAGTCTCCGACTTCTCCACTCAAAAAAAGATTATATGGACTTGCTAAAGTAATTAGTAAAATTGGTTATATTGGGGCTTTTGTTGTTTCACTTTCTTATCTTTTTAATAAAGTAGTAATGGAAAATAACTTTGATTTAGATTTAATTATGACTACCATTACTACTCCTAAAATAATTTTAAACCATTTAATTTATGCATTAACACTTGCAGTCACCATAATAATTGTAGCAGTTCCAGAAGGACTGCCTATGATGATAACACTTGTGTTATCATCTAACATGAAAAGAATGCTTAAAGATAATGTTTTAGTTAGAAAACCAACAGGTATTGAAACCAGTGGTAGTATAAACTATTTATTAACAGATAAAACAGGTACTCTTACTAAAGGAGAATTAGAAGTTACTTCATTTGTATCATCTGACTTAAGAATATGGAAAAATGATAATGAATTAAGAAAAACAAAAATATATAATGAAATATATAATTCTCTTATTTTAAATAATGAAAGTACTATTAGTGATGGAAATATTATTGGAGGTAATTCAACTGATAAAGCTTTAATTAAATTTTTAAAAATGAAAAATGAAAATTTAAAGATAAGTAAAAGAATACCTTTTGATAGTGAATTTAAATATAGTGCTATTTATATTGATAATAAAGTTTATTTAAAAGGTGCTAGTGAAGTTATACTTCCTAAATGTAATAAATACTTAAATAGTTTAGGAGAAGAAAAATTAATTTTAAATAATAAATTAATTTTAAGAGAAATAGAAAAATATACTAAAAAAGGTATTAGAGTTATAACTCTAGCTATGGGTAATAATGAAGTAAGTAATTTAACTTTTCTAGGATTTGTAACATTAAAAGATGAACTTAGAAAAGAAGCTAAAGAAGGAATTAGTTTAATTAAAAATGCTGGTATTAATGTTATTATGATTACAGGAGATGCTAAAGATACAGCCAAAAATATTGCTATTGACTCTGGTATTATAAGTGATATAAATGATATTGTTTTATCTAGTGAAGAATTTAATTCCTTAGATGAAGATGATATAAAGAAAATAGTTCATAAATTAAAGGTAGTAGCAAGAGCTCTTCCTCAAGATAAAAGTCGTTTAGTAAGTATTTTAGAAAGTATGAATTATATTGTTGGAATGACGGGAGATGGAGTTAATGATGCTCCTGCTTTAAAAAAAGCTAATGTAGGTTTTGCAATGGGAAGTGGTACTGAAGTTAGTAAAGAAGCTAGTGATATTGTTATATTAGATAATAATATTTTATCTATTAGTAAAGCTATTCTTTATGGAAGAACCATTTTTAAAAGTATAAGAAGATTTGTAGTATATCAATTAACAGTTAATATGACAGCTTTATTTTTATCAATTGTTGGTTCTTACATTGGTGTAAGTACACCAATAACAATTATTCAAATGTTATGGCTTAATATGATAATGGATACCTTTGCAGGCTTAGCCTTCTCTTACGAAGCTCCACTTAAGTATTATATGGAAGAAAAACCTAAAAGATTAGATGAACCAATAATTAATAAATATATGTATTCAGAAATAATTATTACTGCTCTTTATTCTGCTTTAATTTGTATATTATTTTTAAAATTACCAATATTTAAAGAAATTATTCGAAGTGAAGATAAATATTTTATGACATCTTATTTTGCTTTGTTTATTTTTATTGGCATTTTTAATGCCTTCAACAGTCGAACAGAAAGACTTAATATTTTATCTAATATTGGAAAAAATAAAGTTTTTATCTTTATTTTTGGATTAATTATTATTGCTCAAATATTCTTAATTTATAAAGGTAATGACTTATTTAGAACTTATGGTATGACTTTATTTGAATTATTATTTGTTGTTATTTTAGCTTTTACTGTAATACCAGTAGAATTTATAAGAAAACTTATTTTAAAGAAAAATGGTATTAAATTAGAAATATAAAAAACACTTCAATTTTTATCTTTGAAGTGTTTTATTTTTTATGATGCTATGTAGAATGGATCAGAAGTTGTACCTGCTCCTTCTAATTTTACATCATTCGTTAGATAGAAGACTGGACGAACTGCATAAAAATAATTAAAACTTCCACCTCCGACAGTCCCACTCACGAGAACCGCCCATGCATAGAAAGTATTGCCCGAACTACCTTGACCAAGTCGTGTCATAATCCATTCATCATTAGAATTATTTCCATTATTACTCATATGTATCCAACTAGTTTTACAATTTGCATAATCTACTATACAACTTGATGTTGATCCTGTTCCACCTAATGCATATGCATAATCATGTATATACATTAATCCAATTGGTACTAATTCTGTCCTTTTTGTCCATTTTTGATCTGTGATACTTTTTTTTGTCAAAGGTTCCAAATATTTTGTTGTTGCTTGACCTGTTTCTATCTTATATGCTTGTTCTGCTGTTATATGCTCACTATCTACTAAATCATTACCTATATCTCCATACAACCATTTTTGTGATTCAATTTTTTCTTTTATTTCACTATTTAAATTATTATAAAAAGTTGTATTTAATGACGTATATACATAGCTATTTATCCACTCTATATTTGTTGTATAACTACTAAACCATGTAGTTGTATCTCCATATTTCGTTTGTTTTATTACTTTTATACTCCCTTCTTCAGTTATTCCTATAATTCTATACATGTTATCATCGTAACCATTAGTTTTTGCACTAGTACATCCATTTGATCCTACTTCACTTAAACATATATAATTGTTTACTTTATTACCATTTAATGTATCTGATCCTTGATATCTATACATTCCTCCGACTAATGTCGAGCTTAACGCATTAGTTGTATCATATTCTCTTAAATAATTTTCTTGCTCTGTTGGTATTACTTTGGTTAATGTGAATGGATCTTCTGTTGTTCCACTCCCATATAATTGGATATCATTTTTCAGATAGAAGACTGGGCGTACCACATACTCAGCACTCAAGTAGCTATAGTTGAACCGTCCATCCGAACTCACAAACCACGCACCGAAGTAAGGGTTCGGGCTACTATACCTACCACGACGCGTCATAGTCCATTCATATTGCTCCTTTCCGGTTGTTGCTCCACCATTATTACTCATGTGTATCCAACTTGTTTTACAATCTGCATAATCTTGTATACAACTTGATGTTGATCCTGTTCCACCTAATGCATATGCGTAGTCATGTATATACATTAATCCTATATTGGCTGATACTTTTTCTGTCCATTTTTGATCTTCGATATAATCTCCACTATCTGGGTCATAATATTTTGTATTTTCTTGCCCTGTCTCTATTTGATATGCTGTATCTGTAGATATATTAGAATTTATATACTCATTACTTATATCTCCATACATATATTCCCATTCTTGTATTTTTCCCTGTATTATTGTATCTAAACTATTATAGAAATTTGTATTTAGTGTTTCAAATATATCTGCATCTAGCCACTCTTTATTATTCTCTATTCCTGAATAACCTGTCCACCACTTCATTGCACTTCCATACCTTGTTTGTTTTATGACTTTTATATTTCCTTCAGGGGTTACTCCTATAATTCTATACATATCATCTGATCCTGAAGAACATTTTCCTTCTAAACATAAGTAATTATTAACTTGATCGTTAGTACCTTGATATCTGTACATTCCTCCGACTATTTCTTTACTTAATCCACTATTTTTTTGTGATTTTAAATATGCTGTTACTGGACCATCTACATTATTTACACATTTTAGGTTTTCTGTTTTAATTGTTAAATTTAATGCCTTACCTGCTAAATGATTTTGTTCATTTTCTGTATTTTCTATATAAGCATACGCTTGTATATCTTGTGATGTGTTTCCCTCTATATTAAATGTTACATTACTATATGTTTTTGTTCCAATTGTTGATAGTTCACTTAAATCTAATTCTTCTTCATTTAAACTTGCTCCACTTAAATGGATAAACATATCTCCTTCTTTTAATGCTGCTCCCATTGAACCATCTGTTACATCTAATTCTAATTTTATATCTGCTGTACATTGGTATTTAGCTGTCTCTTTTCCATCTGTTACTGTTAATCGTGCTATAGAATATGTTGCTGCATTTTGTTCTGTTTTATATGATTCTGTGTCTAAATTGGTTGCATAATACTTTCTTTGATTTGCTAAAGACATATCTGATGCTTTTAGTTTTATATATAACTCTGATACTGGACTTGATAATGTTACTAATCCATTATTTCTTGCTTGTACTCTTATGACACTACTATTTCCTAAAGTTGTTACTCCCATTGTAAAGTAAGCATATGTTGCTCCTACTACTAAGACAAATAAAACTGCTACTGCTATTATTATTTTTACTTTATTTTTCTTATCCATAAACGATACTCCTTTTATTAATATGGCTATTATTTAAATCTATTATTCTATATATTAATTATATTGGTTATATAGCCAATAGTCAAGTAACAAGTAGATTGTTACAATTGATTTAGGAAAGGTTAAGTAAAATGACTAATATTAATAAAGTTAAAATAGGTAATGGTTATTATTACTTTAAATTAGATAGTATTCTTAAAGAAAAACATATAAGTATCAACAAGTTAATGAGAGACACTGAAACAGATTTCAAAGTATTAAAAAGAATGATTACTGGTGATTTAGTAAGAATAGATATTATTGTTTTAGCAAGACTTTGCAATTATTTTAACTGTAAAATTGAAGATATAATAGAATATAAAATAGAAGAAAAAGAAAGTAATTTAGTTGTTAATTAAATTACTTTCTTTTATTAGTTTACTTATATTTTTATAATTATATTTTTCATATTCACTTTTACTTATTATTTCATCAATATTTTTAATATTTCTTTGTTTTAAATAATTTATTAAATCATCTTTAGTTAATTCATCAAAATGAATAATTTCATCTACTAAATCATTTAATTCATTAAATTCATCTAATTTTGTAGAGTTATTAAAACCAACTTTTTTATGTTTAATAGAATCAATAGTTATAAAGATAAATGTATTATTAAAACATATTTTACTACCTTTATTATCTATAATATAACCTTCTTTTAATATTTCTTTAATTAAATCTTTTACTCTGGGGTGACTTACTTCATAATTATCAAATAAAATTATAGTAAAATTATTATTTTTTAATTTACTTAATAAATGTTCATCATTATACCCTATATAACCTTGAGTAGTTCCAATTAATTTATTTATATCTATAGAACTTCTAAATTCTTTTAAATCAATTCTAATAAAATTAGCATCTTTAAATGATTCTGCTACCATTTTGGCAATAGTACTTTTGCCGAGGAAGGATTCTCCTTCCAAACAAACTTTTAAAAATACTTCTTTATTCAATAATTTATTTTTAATTAATTCTTTTATTCTTTTAATATATTTATCTACTCCATATAAATTTTTATTAACATTCTTTTCTAAAGTATTTAAAAAATTTAATTTTTCTTTAGTAAGTATTACATTAGTTTTATTTTCTAATACTTTAATAATATCACTTTCTTTTACTACATATTTAACACCTTTATTATAATTTTTAATTTTTTTATTAACTAACAACTCTTCACTATAAATACTTAAAGCTTTATCATAATCATTTTCTTTAATAGCTTCTTCTTTAACTTTCTTTAATTCATCTAACTTTTTATATAATAATTTTTTCTCTTTATTTTTATTATTATCTGTTTTTACTTTTGAACAAACTGAATCTAAAAAATCAATTGCTTTATCAGGGTTCTTCTTATTAGTAATAAATTTATCTGTGTAATCTACAATTAAATCAATAATTTTATTAGGTATCTTTACAAAATGATGCAATTCATATTCATCTTTTACTTTATATAAAATATCTTTAGTTTCTTCTTTATTTGGTTCAGAAACATTTATTACTTCAAATCTTCGCATTAAAGCTTTATCATGAGAAAAGTATTTATTATATTCTTCGGTAGTAGTAGCTCCAATACACTTTATTTTACCTCTTGCTAAAGCTGGTTTAAAAATATCTCCTGCGGTGATAGCTCCTTCTGCTCCTCCAGCACTTACCATAGCGTGAATTTCATCTATAAACAATATAATATTATCATGTTCTTCTAATTCTTTAATAATTTTAGTTAATTTTTCTTCAAATTCTCCTCGATACTTAGTACCAGAAACTAAAGAACCCATTTCTAAAGAAACTACTTTTGCATTAAATAAAGTATCTGGTACTTCTTTTCTTTCAATTCTTCTTACTAATTCTTCTACTATAGCAGTTTTACCTACACCAGCATCTCCAATTAAAATGGGATTATTTTTTTTCTTTCTTAAAAGAGTTTCTATAATTAAAGTTATTTCTTTATCTCTACCTATAACATTTTCATTATAATCAATAATATCATTTAAAATATTACCTGTTTCAAATATTTCTAATTTTTTATGAGTAAGTTTATTATTTTTATTTAAATTATCATATACTTCATCAATATCTATACCCATACTAACAAGTAATCTTATTGCTATTCCTTCTCCTTCTTCTAAAATAGATAACACTAAATGTTTTGGAGTAACTAAACCATTATTATTTTCTTTAGCATTTTCAATTGCATTATTTATAACTCTTTTTAAAAGAGGAGTATATAAATTAATATCACTAGCTTTAGTAGCGTTACCTACTACCATATTCAATTCTTTTTTAAAATTATCATATGTTAAATTATATTCTTTTAAATAATCACGCATACTTTCTGAAACATACATAATTGCTAACAATAAATGTTCTGTTCCCACATAGGGATGATGTAATTCTTTTCTTTCATATTCTGCTCTTCTAAAAATATTAGATCCTTCAATTCCAAAATTATTAAACATATATATTCTCCCTTACAATTCTATGTTTATAATGAAGAATTTAGAAAATATTTATTCAAAATAAAAAGAGATTACTCTCTTTAATATGGTCTTGGATAAGTTGGATAATAGTAACTATAACTATAATTACCATAAGGCATATTTGGATTAAATCCTCCACCAGTTGGAGCAACATTATAAATTGGTCGAGGTCTTGTTAGTCCAACTGCAGCACCTCCAACTAAAGCTCCACCTAAAAATGGTAATAAAAAGTATCTATCATTGTTATAAAAAGTATTTGGTCTATACATATTAGGGTAATATTTCATAATACCATCCTTTCTTTTATATATTATGAAATAATTACTTTAACTCCTAATATAAATACCTATTCTTCCTTTTTTCTAATTCTACAAACATCTTTATTTAACATTCTTTTTAAATTATCATAATTACTTTTAAGTAATGAAAAATCCCCTTTAAATACTAATTGAACAGTGGTATATAATTTACCCATTACTTTGTGAGTTTCACTTTCATAAAATTCTTTTTCTTCTATTTCTAATGAAACACTTATATAAGGAGATAAAAATTCTCTTAAAATATATAAACTAATTAAATCATATTTATATTTTCTATTAACACTTATTATTACATCACTAATTAAACCATTTTTACTATTTTTTATATTTATAGGTTCATCACATATAGTATAATTTATTTTTTCTTTTTTACAGTCTACATTACGATTAATAAATCTATCTAAAAACATATAAGTATTATCTATAACTTCATCTAAATAATCATCACTAAATGTATTTAATAAATAATTTCTTCTCTCTTCTAAATAATCATCATTGGCACCATAATTAATTAAATATTCTTTATAATTATCTTTAGTAATTTTTTTCAAAAATTTTCACCTCCCGCAAGAAAACCTATTATATCATAAATTTATTTATATAACAAAAAATTACCTTTATAAATTTCTGTAATATTCTTTATTTTTTCAAAATCTTTGGGTTCAATAAAATGAACTTCTTTAGGAAATTTATATATACCTGATTCTTCTAAAAGTTTGGCAATTAAATAACTACATACATATTTATTTTTAAAAATAATTGGTAATTTAAAATAACGAAAAATTAAACCAAAATAATCATATTTAAATAATTCTTCATGATCTCTTATATAAATAATTTTTTCTTTCAATTTATTATATTGTTCATTAGTAACATTTAATTCATAAATACGACACGAAGTGTCTTTAAACTTTTTAAAAAATTCACCATATTTATAATCTTCAACAAAACCAGCATCTAAAATAGTATTATATTTTTTTCTTCCTACACTATAAATAACATTACAACTTTTATCAAAGGATATAGCAATATGACTATATTTATATCTTGTAAACAATTTTATAAACCGTGATGGAATTGTCTTAGTATGCATTTGAATAATATATATTTTTTTCATTTAATACCTCATTATAATTAATTCTAATTTAAAATTATTGTAATATATTTAACTTTAAAGGAACGATGTCTTATTACTTTTAATTTTATTCTATTTATTAATCTTGTAATTTGTTTTAAAGTTAATTTTGGATCTATTACTAAAGAAAGTTGTAATTTATAATATGATCCATATTTAATTAAACTTGGAGTAATACTTAAAATTCCTTTTTCATCTTTTAAAAAATCTATTATTTGTTTTTCTAATGTTTCATTATTTTCTACTTCTCCTAAAAGAGTTAAAGAATTATGAATAATTATTGATATTGATGTTTTTAAAATTATTAACCCAATTAATATTGACCCAATTAAATCAGCATATTTAAAAATTGTTATCTCTTTAGATAAATGAAGTAAAAATATTATAATAACTACTCCAATACTAGAATATAAATCAGTTAAAGATTCTCTAGCAGAAGTAATTAAAATAGCTTCTTGTTCTTTTTTACCAGTTTGAAAAAGAATTATTATTGCTATTAATTTAAGAAGTATAACAACTAATAAAAGAATTAAAACTGAATAACTTGGAATAATACTTTTTTTATTAAAACTAGTTATTATTATAAATATTCCTAAAAGAAAAAGAATTACTCCAATAAATAAGTTACTTAAATATTCAATTTTTCCAAAACCAAACGGATGCTCCTTTGTAGCTCTTTTTTTAGATATATTGGTAGCAATTAAAGAAATAATATCTGTAATAAAATCACTAAAAGTATGCATTCCATCAGAAAAAAGTGAACTTAAATGAAAAAATATTCCTCCCCATACTTTAATAAGAGCAATTAAAAAATTATTAATCATACTGTATATAAGCACTTTTTTCTTTAATTTCATTGTTGATCTTCCTTACATATTAATTATACAATACTAAAGTAATAAATAAAAGAAATACTAGTTTTAAACTAGTAATTTCTAAATATATTAACATTATAATTGGTGTTCTTGGAGGGAGTTGAACCCTCGGCCTTACGCGTCGGAGGCGTACGCTCTATCCAGCTGAGCTACAAGAACACTTTAATTATAGCACTTCATATAAAAAGTAAGCAAGGTAGCGGTTCTAGAATTTCTGGTGTGAAGTAAAATTTAGTAAAAATGTAGGTCTAACCTAACAAAAACAGGTATTTTTAATATTAAATTTTTAATACCTGTTTTTTTCTTGTTTTTTAGTGATTTTTTATGTTTCTTAAAATTGCTATTTTTGGAAAAAATGAAAACCATCTAAATAGCTACTTTTGAGAATTTTTATTATCTAAAATTAAGTATATTATTTCGGTTATTTCCTCATCTATTTTAGAAAGTGCTGTAAGTTCTTCTAATTCTTTTTTATATTCTATTATATTTTCTAAATCTACTTCTTTTTTTATCATATTAAATACTATTCTTACTTTTTGTTTACTTTTTCTTAATTTATTTATTATTTCTTCCACTTTTACTTCCTCCTCCTAATTGTTTATTAAATATGTATAATATCCTTCTTCTAAAAAAGTTAAAATTTTTATATCCAAAGCCATTCCTTTTTATTACTTTTATTTTATTATTTATTCCTTCAGTAAATCCATTACTATATCTTTTATCTATGAAAGAATTTACTATATATTCTATCCATCTCTCTATTGTTCCTGATGCCTCAACAAATTCTTCTATATAACTTTTTCTACATAAATCTATCCAATTCCTTATTTGTTCTTCGGCATCTTCATATGTTGCATGATTTATTATATCTAAAAATAATTCTTTTAAATTGTATCCTCTTTTTAATTCTTCTGATATCTCTAATATATCTCTTAATATATCCACAGGTAACATTTTTACCATATGACCATTTTTATATCTTTCTACTTCTACCCACCATTCTATTTCATTTCCATACTTTCTTAACAGATTTACATTCTTTTTGTTTTTTAAAAGTTTATACTCTTTACTTCTTTCATCATAACTTTTTTGTAATCTTATTCTTATTTTATCTAGTGCATCCATTATATATCTGGTATAATGAAAGCGGTCAACAACATATTTTGCTTTTGGAAACATTACTGTTGTGACTATTAGATATGGTTCGTACATATCACTTATGACGAACTCAACGGAATATCTATTTTCGGTATATGTAAAATACTGAATTAGATATTCTTTTTTTCTATTCGGCAATATATCTAATACTTTCTTATGTATCGGATCATTTATTATAAATGCATATTTCCCTTCTTTAGTATCTGCTTTAAATTCATCAAATGATATTACTCTTGGTAAGTTCTTTAAGTGTTCTGGTATTGTACTTGTTGCTTCTTCTAATTCCCTTCTCACAATATATTTTGAAACATGATTCTCGTTTGCTATATAATTTATTGTTAAATTATAATCCAGTAAATCTTTTCTTATCTCTATCCCTTACTGCATTACTTATACTTCCATTTATACTTGTTAAAGCAAGTTCTTCTGTAAATATTTTATTACATTTATAACAATGAAATCTCCTTTTATGTATTATTAAATTTACTTCCTGTCCACAGCTATCTAAATATACACTTCTTATTGGTTTTAATTTCCCATGAACACTACTTGTAAAATTATTACATACAGGACACCTTACTTTCTTCTTTCTACTTCTTATTTCAACCTCTATTTTTCCTTTCTCTTCTCTTATTTTCATTATTTCATATTCCTTCCTATTTAATCTTAATAAGGTATAATATTCTTTCAATTTTTCACCTTCTTTCTTTAATTATCTCTTAATAAGATTAATCTATATTGTAATATCTTTTTTATTTTTTACCACTGAAAAAGAGTGAGGTTTTTCTCACTCTTTACTTCACACTAGAAATCCTAGTTTTTTTTCTTATTTTCACACTACAAATTCTTGCTTTTCTTTTTTTCGCTTTCAATTTTTATTGCTTTTACTTCACACCAGAAATTCTAGAGCCCAAGTAGCTTACTAAAATAGTCTCATAATATCATTAATTGTAACAAATAAGATTAAAATCATTAAAAGAATAAAACCAATAGTATGACACCAATTTTCAAATTTTTGATTAACTGGACTACCTTTTATTTTTTCAATTATTAAGAATAATATTCTTCCTCCATCAAATGCTGGGAATGGAATAATATTAATAACTCCAACATTTATTGATAAATATGCAATTAAATAAACAACATAGTAAACACCATAGCTGACGCTTTGTCCTACTACAGAATAAATTCCTACCGGACCAGATAAAGCATTAACAGATATTTTACCAGTAACAAGTCCTGCAATGGTTAACCACATTGATGAAACTACTGCCCCAAATTTTTGAAAAGCAAATTTAACTTTATTTAATAATCCTAAAGTTTCTTCTTGATTAATATTAACTCCAAATACCTTTGTTTCATTACCAGATTCATCTTTTTCTACTTTAGGAGTAATCTTATAATTTTCTACTTTACCATCAACATGTTCTATAGAAAATTCATAATAATCTTTATTATTTTTGTAATATAGTAATATTTGAGCTTCATCCCAGGTACTAATTTTCTTATTATTAATTGATAAGATAACATCCCCTTTAGTTATACCAGCTTCATACATTGGATAACCTTCTATAACAGAGTCAATTTTTGGTGTTAAAGAATTACTTCCCCATATAAGTGACATAATAAATAAAAGTAAAATAGCCATAATAAAGTTATTCATAACTCCTGCTGCCATAACAATTATTCTTTGCCAAATTGGTTTGTTACATAAACATTTATCTTTCGGAATATCTTTATCATCTTCATATACTTCTCCTGCTAAAGATACAAATCCTCCAATTGGAAGAGCTCTAATATTGTAAGTT
Organism: uncultured Bacilli bacterium; assembly: GCA_947589495.1. Classification (GTDB taxonomy): domain Bacteria; phylum Bacillota_I; class Bacilli_A; order RF39; family UBA660; genus SIG200. The sequence goes on from CANQAK010000003.1 coordinate 28,186, forward strand.
ATACCATCTTTTTTACCCTTTTTAGAATAAATAACTGGTCCCATACCTATAGAAAATTCATAAATATAAACTCCAAATTTTTTAGCCCAGAAGAAATGTCCTGCTTCATGAACTAAAACAATTATTCCTAAAATAAATATAAATAATATTAAAGTTAAAAACCACATTGTTTTACACTCTCCTTATAAAATTACTCTTAAAACGATATATGCTAATACAACAAATGATAAACTATCAATTCTATCTAAAATTCCACCATGTCCTGGTATTAAATTAGAAAAATCTTTAATATCATTTTCTCTTTTTATTTTACTGAAAAGTAAATCTCCAACTTGACCTATTACTGATAAAATAATTGTCATAATTACTACATTTATACTAAAATCTCCAAGTAAATTAGTAAAGACAATAACAGAAATAGTTACTCCCCCAATTAATCCTGCTATAGCACCTTCCCAAGTCTTATTAGGACTAATTTTAGGACACATTTTATGTTTACCAATTAAATTACCAATAATATAAGCAAATGTATCTGTTAAAAAATCAACACATAACAAATAAATTAATAAATAAATACTTATACTTCTAATATTTATAAGAGAATTAAATAATAATCCAAGTAAATAAACAACCCCTATTAAATAAAAGGCATTATTAGTATTATATTTATCTTTTTTATAAAAAACAGTTGGAAGTAAAAGTAAAATTATCGGCACCATTAACTTTGGAGTACTAATATACCCAAGTCCATCAAGCATATAATTACCTAAAACTAAATAAATAAGAGAAACTAGTCCTAAAATAACAACAATTATTGGAAATTCTTTATGTGATTTTTTTAAATCAATAAATTCTTTATACGCTAATACACTTAAAAGTCCTATAACAATTGCATAAGGTATACCTCCAATAATTACTATAGGAATGATTATTGCTAAGGCAACTAATGCACTAATTACTCTTTTTTTCATAAATCCTCCATACATTATATTCTATTAAAAGTATACTATTATTTATTAGTTTAGTAAAGAAAAAGTGTATAAAATATACACCTAATTTTCAATCTCTAATCTTTCTATTTCTTCTAATTCTCTTTCTAAAATATCTTTATATCTTCTTTTATAAATTGCTACATGTCTTCTTAAATTATTAGCTTCATTTTCAACTTTTTCAGCTTTAATTAAAGCATTATTAATAATTCTTGAAGCATTCTTTTTAGCATCTTCTATGATTAGTTTTGACTCTTCAAATGTTGTCTTCTTAATATTTTGTGTTGACTCTTCTGCTATTAAAATAGCTCTATTTAAAGTATTTTCTAAATTTTTATAATGGGACAACTCCCCTTTTAATTTAAGAATTTCTTCATCCCTTGCTTTTAAATTATTTAGCATACTTTCATACTCAGTTGTAACATTTTTAACAAAAGAATTCACTTCATTTTTATTATAACCAGGAATACTTGTATTAAATTTTTTCATAAAACCCACAACCGTTCTTTATTTTACCACTCTAATTCGTCTTCTCTTTCATTTTTAGCTTTATCAGAATCATCAGTTATTTTTCCTTGAACATTAACATTCTTTGGAGTACATAAATAAATACCTACTCCAATTTTTTGCATATTACCACCAATGGCATATATACAACCACTTAGAAAATCAATAATTCTTTTAGCTTGAGCTGAAGTTACTCTTTTTAGATTAACTACAACACTATTACGAGCTTTTAAATGATCTGCAATTGCTTGAGCTTCTGAAAAAGAACGAGGTTCTAATAAAATCATTTTATTTCCTACTTTATCTGCTTCTTTTAAAGCATCTGCTTCTGATACAGCATAATATTCATCTTCTGTACCTAATACATCTGTATCTTCATCATCTTTAAACAAACTTTTTAATTTACTAAGTGCCATAACTTATCCTCCGTATTATTTAGATTACTATTTTATTCTATCAAATAAATAAGATTTTTACAAGACTATTTTGCTTTCAATATAATCTTTTATTTCATCTACTTTTAAAGTAATTTGTTTCATCGTATCACGTTCTCTTATAGTAACTGTATCTTCATTTAAAGTGTTATCATCAATTGTAATTGTAAATGGAGTACCAACTGCATCACTTCTTCTATATCTTTTACCAATACTTCCTGCTTCATCGTATGTACAGTAAAAATGTTTACTTAACTGTGCATATACATCTTGAGCTTTTTCAGCATGAATTTTTTTAACTAAAGGTAAGATAGTTGCTTTTATTGGTGCTAGTGATGGATCTATTTTTAATACTAATCTTTCTTCATCATCAATTAATTCTTTAGTATAAGCATCAGTAAGTATTGCTAAAAGTAGTCTTTCAACTCCTACAGAAGGTTCAATTACATATGGTAAATATTTTTCATTTGTTTCAGGATCTAAATATCTTAAATCTTCTTTAGAGTGTTCCATATGAACACCTAAATCATAATCAGTTCGATCAGCTATTCCCCAAAGTTCTCCCCATCCAAATGGAAATTTATATTCAATATCAGTAGTAGCTTTACTATAGAATGATAATTCTTCTTTTTTATGATCTCGATAACGTAAATTTTCTTTTTTAAGTCCTAAAGATTTTAAAAAATCTATACAATAATTTTTCCAAAAACCAAACCATTCTAAATCAGTCCCTGGTTTACAAAAGAATTCTAATTCCATTTGTTCAAATTCTCTCATTCTAAAAATAAAATTACCTGGTGTTATTTCATTTCTAAAACTTTTACCATATTGTCCTATTCCAAAAGGAATTTTAGCTCTCATACTTCTTTCAACATTTTTAAAGTTAACAAAAATTCCTTGGGCAGTCTCTCCTCTTAAATATATTTTATTTTTAGCATCTTCCGTAACACCTTGACTAGTTTCAAATAATAAATTGAATTTACGAATATTAGTAAAGTCATGACTGCCACACTTAGGACATAAAATATTTTCTTTATTTATTAAATCAATTAATTCTTCTTCACTTAAACCATCACCAGTAATTTCTCCCTTAGTAGCATCTTCAATTAATTTATCAGCTCTAAATCTACTTTTACAATGTTTACAATCTATTAAAGGATCTGAAAATGATGCAACATGACCAGATGCTACCCACACTTTAGGATTCATTAAAATAGCAGAGTCTAGTCCATAATTATATGAACTTTCTTCAATAAATTTTTTCCACCAGGCTTTTTTAATATTTTGTTTTAATAAGACTCCTAATGGACCATAATCCCATGCATTGGCAAGACCTCCATATATTTCACTTCCTTGAAAGATGAATCCATATTGTTTAGAATAATTAACTAATTCTTCCATTGTAACTTTTTCCATAAAATTTCTCCTTCTAATAAAAAAACTCCTAGTTCTTGTAAGGACGGGTAATCCCCGCGGTTCCACCTTACTTATTCCTAGAAGAATCTCTCTTAATTATATAGCTCGGGTTTTCCACACCGTCATCACTTGTATATTTAGATTATATCTAAACTATTTAATTTTATCAACTAAATTTGTTAATTTTTTAACTTCTATACTGTTAATTTTAACGTATTTAAGATAACAATCAGAACAAAGTGGGACATATTCTATGTCCTTTACCATTCCATCATCAATCATTATTGTAGGACCATTATCAGTATATTTACCATTTACTTTTCTAGCATTAAAAATAGCTTTCTTACCACACCGACATAAACTACTACTACCTATTTCTTCTATTATGTCGGCAATTGCAAATATTTGCGATATGCCCTTATCAAATATTTCTCCTTTAAAGTTACTTTTAAGTCCATAGCATATAACAGGAATGTTTATAAGATGTGATATAGTCCATAATTCTCTTATTTGTTTTTCATTTAAAAGTTCTACTTCATCTACTAGTATAACTTTAGCAGTATAATATTTTTTATAATATTTTTCTTTTAATAAAGATTCTTCATCTTTAAGTAAAATATCTACTGCTCTTTTCATTCCATTTCTTGATATTATGTTATTTCTACCTTTAGTATCTTTTATTGATTTAATAATTATTACTTTAAAATTATTCTCTTCATAATTGTATGCTGTTTGTAAAATATTTAATGTTTTACCACCATTCATTGCACTATACTTAAAAACCATTTCTGCCATTATTTACCACCTACCTATAGTATAATTTAGAATACTATTAGTTACAACTATAATATTACTTTTCTAATTTATTAATAAAAAAGTATAAATATTATTTTATCAATATCTATACTTTTAATGGATCATTATTTTATGTAGAATGGATCAGTGGTTGATCCTGAACCTCCAAGTTCTATATCAGACTTCAGATAGAAGACAGGGCGAACCGCATTCGTAACGTCCAAGGAGTTGCGGTAGACAGCGCCAGTCTGACCCAAATACCAAGCATAGAAGACAGTACTTGAGCTACTATACCGACCTACACGTGTCATGGTCCATTCAGAATCAGATGCATTTCCATTTTGTTTCAAATGAATCCACCCATTATCTATACATTTTTTATTGGAACTGTCTGTTTTTGAATAATGACATCCATCTTCTTTTGATTGGTAATAATAATCATGTAAGTAGATTAATCCTATGTTACCTGTTTTTTTTCCATCCCATTTTTTTGTTATGATTCCATTTTCTTTTTCTGATGGTAATTTTCCATAGTATTGACTATTTTGTTTCCCTGTTTCTATTTGATATAAATTTTCTCCTGTTAAATTTGTTACATATTGATATTCTATATCACCATACCACCAGTCCCATTCCTGAATTTTATTTTTTATTTCTTCACTTAGTGAATTGTAAAATGTTTCATTTAGTGTTGTATACATTTCACTATTTGGCCATTCGGGACAGCCATTTGTTTGATCACATTTATATTTTTCATTTGAATCAGTTTCACTATATTTCGTGTTCCATCTATATGTACTTCCATATTTTGTTTGTTTTATGACTTTTATATTTCCTTCTGGGGTTATTCCTATGATTCGGTACATATCTTCACTTTTATATCCACATTTTTCATCATTTAGTTTTCCTAAACATATATAGTTATCTACACTACTTCCTTGATAACGATACATTCCTCCGACTAAGGTTGAACTTAACGTTTTATTCGAATCTTTATCTCTTAAATAATTTTCTTGATTTGTTGGTTCGGTTAATGTAAATGGATTATCTACTGTTCCACTTCCATATAATTTTATATTATTCTTTAAATAGAAAACTGGGCGCACCGCAAACGGAGCGTGCAAGCCGTTGCTGTTGACATGGCCAAGTGCATTTACATACCACGCGCCAAAGAAAGTGCTCGCGCCATTATGCCGACCTATACGCGACATGGTCCATTCGTTATCAGATGTATTCCCATTTTGCGACAAATGCATCCAACCATCATTCATACATTTTTTATATACACTATCTCCTTTTTCATAATGACAATTGTTTTGTTGTGATTGATAATAATAATCATGTAAGTATATTAATCCTATATTAGCTTTGTCGCTCATTTTTGTCCATTTTATATCTTTTGTCGATTCTATTAATGTTCCACTTTTATCATAATATTGTGTTGATGCATTTCCTGTTTCTATATTATACACTTCATCTGCTGTAGTTAACGTTCCAAGATAATCATATCCTATATCTCCATACCACCATTTTTGTGGTTCTATTTTATTTTGTATATTATCATTAAGTGAATTGTAAAATGTGTCATTTAATGTTTTATATATTTCACTTTGTTCCCATGTTGGACAATCTTCACCTGTACAATAATAATCTTCAGAACTATAGTTTGAATCTACACTATATTTTGTATCCCATTTATATTTCCCTATACTGGTTTGTTTTATAACTTTGATATTTCCTTCAGGAGTGATTCCTATGATTCGATACATATCATCTGATTTTTCAGAACATTTTCCTTCTAAACATAAGTAATTATTTACTTGGGCATTTGTTCCTTGATATCTATACATTCCTCCAACTGGTTCAGAACTTAACCCATTACTCTTTTTTAATTGTTCTATTAATTCTTTTGCATTACTCTTATCAAAATATACATAACAATATACTGCTTGATTTGTTCTTACACTAAATTTTTTATCTGTATATGTTAATACATTTGCTACTGCTAATCCTTTAGAATCTATACATCCTGATTTATCTGCATTATAATTATATCCTTCTGTTGGAAAATCATTTTTAGTACTTTGTTTATATTCTCCATTTTCTTCTTGTAACATAATTGCAAACATTCCACTTTTTGATGAATTATTATTAACAAGTTTTACTTCATCTAATTGTGTTTCTTTATCCGATAATTTATTGTTTATTAAAAATATACTACTTACTATTGTTAGTATTACTATTATTAATATTATATATATTCTATTTTTTGTATTAAGTTTATTTTTCATAACTTAACCCTTCCTTTACTACCTATTATGTATAATTTATTTATCTTTTATACATTGTAACGACTTACGGTATTTATAACATTATTCTTAATATAACTATAAATTATCTAACTTAATTTGTCAATAACAACAGATGTGTTTTACAAAAAATTAGTAAACTAAAAAAAACAATTGTTTATAATTTAGCAATTGTTTTTAAAAAATCTTTACTCTTTAAATATAAACCAGTATAATCATCATAAAAGTTAGTTAGAAATTTATTAATTTCGTTAATAATATCTTCTTTTAATGATAATTTAGAAATACTTTTTATATCTACTATATAATACATATTTAATACTTTAATTATACTTATAGGAATTATTCTTTCATTTGTATAACAATTTTTACAAATAAGACCACCTTTCTCACTAGATAATGTAACTATTTCTTTTTTACTTCCACAGTTAACACAACTAACTAAGTTTAATCCTACTCCTAAATAATCTAAAAGTCTTAGTTCAATTATATTAGTGATGACGATGGGATTTAATCCCTCGTCTATTTTAATTAAAGCATTAATAAAATCATCATAGATAGCATTATTGTTAGTTTGTTTTAATACTTGATTTACTAAATCTAAAAGGTATGATGCATAGCTTATTAATAAAATATCATTTTTAATATTTTTAAATGGATTAATAATATCAACATTATTTAATAAAGATAATTTATTTTTTTTATAATATATATGAAATATACCATAACTAAGTTTCATAGTACTGCTTCTTAATTTACTTTTAATACCCATAGCACCTTTACATAAAATACCTATAATACCATATTCTTTAGTAAATACATTAATAATTTTTGAAGTATCACCATAAGGTGTTTCTTTTAATACAATACCTTCAACACTTATAAGTGTACTACTACCCATAAAATCACCAACTACTTATTTACATTTTTTATAATTAAGGTAATCTTCTACTTTACCACTATTTTTAAATTTTTCCCAAGCTTCTTTTTTATTCATCTTATTTCCTCCTACTAATATGATGGAGAAAATATTTATTTTTTATTCATAATCAAAGAAACCTAATTCTTTTAAATATTTTTCTTTATCTTTCCAATTTTCAATAACTTTAACATATAGTTCTAGGTAAACTTGTTTACCCAACATTTCTTCTAAATCTTTTCTAGCTAAAATACCAACCTTTTTTAGCATTTCTCCTTCATGTCCAATAATAATTTTTTTAATATTTTGTTTATCTACTATTATATCAACATTTATATTTACAATATCTTTTTTATATTCAATATTAGTAGTATGACATGTAATAGAATGTGGTATTTCTTCAGTTGTATTTTGAAGTAATTTTTCTCTAACAAATTCAGATGCTAAAAAAGGAATACTACTACTAGTAATTATTTCATCATCATAATATTTTAAATTATCTTTTAAATACTTTTTAATTACTTCAATTAAATGATCAATATTATCATATTCTTTAGCAGATACTGGTACTATTTCAGAAAAAGAATAATCTTTATATTCATTTATAGCCATTATTAATGTTTCTTTAGAAACTTTATCTATTTTATTTATTACTAAAATAACAGGAATTTTATTTTTTAAGACATTTTCCATTAAAAATTTATCGCCTTTACCTATTCCTGATGATATATCCACTACTAATAAAATTAAATCAACATCTTTAGTTAAAGCATAAGCTTGTTTATTTAAAACTTTACCTAATTTATTTAATGGTTTAGCTATCCCTGGTGTATCAACAAAAATAATTTGAGTATCATTACCATGATATATTCCTTCAATAATATTTCTAGTTGTTCCCGATACATTAGATGTAATAGCTACTTTATGTTCAATAATACTATTTAAAAGAGTACTTTTACCTACATTTGGTCTACCAACAATACTTACAAATCCACTTTTCATATAAATCACCTAAAAAATACTTAAAATTAATTTTAAAACATAAGGAACAAATATAATTAAATTAACTATAATAGCTAAAACTGTCATTATTCCAGTTGCAGCAGAACCACAATCTTTAGCTATTTTAGCATATTCATTATATTCTTGTGTAACCATATCAACAGTAGCTTCAATCGCTGTATTAATAAGCTCTATAATAGTTATAAGAGCAAGACTTCCAAATGATATAACCCATTCTAAAAATTCAATATCAAAAATTATACCTAAAATAATGATAAAACATGCTGATAGAGCTTCCACTAAAAAACTTGATTCATTTTTAAAACAATATGCTAAACCTTGATATGAATACTTACATTTATTAAAAATATTTCTTATTAAACTAACATTCTTTTTTTCTTCTTGTTTTTTCATCTTCATCTAAATACTTCTCCTGTAAAGCAAACATTACTACTTCATCTTCTTTTTTAATGTGATCATATGAAAGAAGATGTAAAAGTCCATGACATGTAAGAAAAGCTAATTCCCTTTCTTCACTATGTCCATATATTTTTGCTTGTTCTATCATTCTAGGAATACATATATATATTTCCCCTAAAAAGCGAATATTATTATACACCTGTTTCTGGTTATCTTCAAATGCAAATGATATAACATCAGTAATATTATCAATATTACGATAAGTTTTATTTAAATATTGGATTTTTTCATTACCTACAAAAACAATACTAAAATTAGCATTTTTAACTTTTTCACCCTTTAATACTCTTTCAATTAAAGAATTTAAATAACTATAATCTTTATTATAACCATATTCATTTGTAATACTATAATCACTCATTAAAATATAACTCCCCAATAACCAAAAATATAAATTCCAAATAATACGAGTAATATTATATAAACTATATTATAAAACATATCACTTTTAAAAATATCTGGTAAATGTCTATTTATTGCAGAAAGGCCAATATGTAATAGATACCCAATTAAACCTCCAACAACATTTAATATGACATCATCAATATCAAACGAACGACCAATCTGTAATTGAACAAATTCAACAACTATACTAGTAAAAAAAGTAGTAATAATAACTGGCCATATTTTTTTAGGTTCAACATAAACTCCGATTAAATAACCAAAGGGTAAAAAAATTAAAATATTTCCAAGAACATTATAATAAAATAATGTTGAACCAAATTCATAACGAGTCATTTCCACAAATGGTACTAAATTCATTCCTCCCGATCCATTTAACTCTGTCATAGTAAGAATTTCAAAAAGTAACCAAATATATATAATGGATATTAAATAACTTAATTCTTTATGTAAACAAAATCTTTCACGATGATTTTGTAAATAAAAAAATCTTAAAAAAGCAATTGCTACAATAAATACCACTAGCATTGGCCATATGTTATTGAACACTTTCATTATTAGACTCGACACCATTAGGAATTTCCTCCTCAACCACTTTTAATTTTCCGATATTTTCTTTTGTAACTATAAATATCTCTAAATATATTGTACTATCATTTGCTTCATTTTTCAAAACTTTTTTTAATAATATCTTTTCATCTTTATCCAAAGTTAATTTTACTTTTTCTTCTGCTAATTTAACTCCTTTAGTATAAGCCTCAGTTTCTGTTAATTCTCTAGTCTTTTCTATATACTCTTTTTCTTTAACTAAATTGATTTCAAAATCATTTAATTTATATAAATTAATTTCTTCTTCTTTACTTTTATCTATTCTACTTTTAAAAATTTTATATTTATTTTCATTAAATACAACATTTAAATTATAACGATTTTTACCAGTATAATAAGTATAAGTTTCATTAAGTGGTACTGTAACACTTACTTTATACCAAACATCACCATATACTTCTCCACTTGCACATACTGTATTTTTAACTTCTTCATTATATAAAATATCTCCCGATAAAATAACTTCTCCTTTTAAAACATAATCATTTATTTCTTTTAAGGCTACGCCTCTATAAATATTTAAACTTGATATTTTAGCATCTGTACTTGCTACTATATCACAATGAGCATACTCTAATTCATTTTTAGTTGGAGTCTTTTCAGTAACATTAACAATCATTATTAATCCATCATATTTTATTTCTAACCATTCTAAAGTATCTTTATTATTATCTAAAATTTTATTAACTATAACTTCAATTTGTTTATGACTTTTTTTTAAACTTAGAGTCTTTAAACCATTTTCTTTTAACTGTTCTAAAATTAAATTTCTAATATTTTTATTAGCGCTTTTAACTTCTATTTTAAAAATAATATTATTGGCTAAAAATAAAATAAAAATACTTAAAATAATACCTATAGTAAAAACTTGATATTTTTTTAATATATTTTTTAATTTATCTAAACCTGTTTCATCATAAATAGTAGTATTATAACTAACTAAATATTTTTTTATTTTTTTATAATCAGAATATTTTGTTTTAATTAAGATATAATCTTTTTCTTTTTTATTATCATATAAAGTTATACCAATATCATTTAATTTAACCAAAATATTATAATAACTACTACTATTAATTTTTAACCATACTATTTTTTCTTTATTCATATTTAAACTCAACTTTCATTATTTTTCCATTGATAAGAAGTTCTTGTTTAGTCATTTGTTTAATTTTTAAATTAATTCCATCAATTGTAACTATAAATTTTTCCATAGTTAAAATAATTTCTGTATCACTTAATTTATTTAATTTTAGATAATTAAAAACATGTAAAGAATTATCATATATAGTTATGAAATCTTCTAAATCATATAAATAGTTTTTAAAAAAATCTCTAAAATGTAAATTTTTCATCTCTATATTATATTTTTACGTATATAAAAAAAGACTATTTAGTTAGTCTTAATTATTAAATACTACAAACTTATATAACATTTTTCTTTAATAAATTTCTTTATTTCTTTTTCATCTTTTCCTTCATAATATAAAATAAGTAATTTTTTAAATTGTTCAGTTAATTCTGCTGGTATTACTATTATTCCTTTTCCTTTAGAAATTAAATAATGATTACAATAAATTACTGATGTCCTTTTATTACCATCAATAAATATTTGACTTTTCATCGTATATAATAATAAATTTATAGCCTTATCAACAATACTTATTTTTTTAGAAAAGATATTTTGTAATTCTTCTTTTATAACGGTTTCAATTGGTAATTTTGGTTCCCAACTAGTTCCTCCAATTTTAACTGGAACATTTCTAATTTTTCCCGCTGAATAGTAAAAACCTTCTTCCACTATTTTATTTATTTCACATAACAAAGCAAAATTAGTTTTAGATAAAATTACATTTTCATTTAATATAAATTCCCAAGCATGCTTTAAATTTACTATTTTTAAATTATCTTCAGATGTCATATTACTAACTTTTCTACCTTCAATAATATTTTTAACATCTATAAACGTAGTCACTACACCTTCTAAAATTGCTTGTTTATAAATAGTTTGAGCTAAATACTTTTTGGCAAAATCTATACTTTGTTTTACTTTTTCGGAAAGTTCACTTTCTTTATAATCTATTATTTTAATTTTTTCATTCATTATTTCCCGTCCTTTTTAAGTGTGAAACAAAATTGTAAAAAAATAGTGATTTTGTTTCACATATTGAAAAAGAATAGAATTTTTTAGTTCTATTCTTTTTTGGCTATTTACTTAATTTTTCTTTAACAATTGAGCTTACTTTCGTCATGTCAGCATTACTTAATTTTTCAGAGACATATTTCATAATTTGTCCCATATCTTTCATACTAGAAGGTTTTAATTCTTCAAAAGCCATAGAAATTGTTTTTTCAATTTCTTCTAATGAAGCTTCTTCAGGTAAATATTCATTGATAATAAGGACTTCTTTTTTTAAATCACTTACTACATCCATTTTACCTAATGATTCATATTCTTTAATAGAATCATTTCTTTGTTTAGCTTGTTTTTTTAATACACTTATAACTAATTCATCATTTAACTCTGCTTTTTTATTAATAGCTTCTAATTGCAAAGCACTCTTTAACATTCTTAAAACAGATAATTTGAATTTGTCTCCACTTTTTAAAGCATCTTTTAAATCGGTATTAATTTTCTCAAACATTAAAGTTCCTCCTTAGTTATGATTTCTTTTATGAGAATTTTTTATGCCTTCTTCTTTCTTAATTCTTCTTTCCACTCCTGGTTTAACATGGAATTTTCTCTTCTTAAGTTCTGAAGGGACACCGCTTCTAGCAAATTTTACTTTAAATTTCTTTAAAGCTCCATCTATGTTGCCATTTTGTACTACAACCTTTGTCATAAATCGCCCTCCCTTCGCTTTTAACTGAAGTTATTATAACACTTAAACAATTATTTGACAACAATAAAGCCAATAGTTTGTAAAAATATTTGTAAATAGTCTTATCATTGACAATATAATTATTAACAGTATTTTTGTTTGACAACTCTTCTAATTAAAGTACCTAAAGTTCTTCCCATTTCAAAGACTTTGTCAATAGCAGATAAAACTGCTGTAATTACAGCTCCAGAAACTCCACCTTTTATTTCTAGTAATTCTTCATCTCTTAACACAATTACACCTCCTTATTTTCTGCAAGCATTTGGATGTAAATAACCATCCCACACTCCAATTGCGAATGAAATAAGCCCAGCAGCTATGCCAGTAATTAATCCAGCTAAACCAATGCTGATAGCTCCTCCTTTAACTTGTAACATTTCTTCACTATTTAAATTTTTCATTATATTACCTCCTCTACTTAAATAATTCGAAAATATATTTTATCAATTTTTGTTTTCCATAATGAATAGTTACTATACCTACTTCATTATCATACAAAACGTTATCAATTGTTAAATTTATTTGTTCATATATTCCATTTTCAATTAATTCATATTCCCCAAAACTATTAACTTTATAAGTTAATTTATGCCCATTAAAAGTTAAATCATGATTATCTTTAATTATTTGTGATTGTTCACTACTAACTTTAACTATTAATAATCCATTATTATAAATACCGTAACATTCTAATTTTTTATATACAGTAACTTTAAAACTTATAATAATTAAAATTACGAAAACAACACATAATAATAAGATTATTCTATGAAATTTAATTTGAGAGAGTTTTTTTAAACTATCATAGTTAATTTGAAAATTCATGATTACATCTTCCTAATTCAATAATATTTTGAAAATTTTTAGTTTGGTTTTTATGAGAAATATAAATAATTGTTTTATCATGAAAATATTCTTTAATATTTTTAATAATAATACTTTCTAAAGTTTTATCAACTTCACTTAAAGCTTCATCTAAAATAATAATATTAGCATTCTTAATAAGGCCTCTAGCTAAAATAATTCTTTGTTTTTCACCACCTGAAATATTTTTAGAATTAGCTTCAATCAAAGAATTATATCTAAGAGGTTTTTTAGAAACTATTTTTTCTAATTCACATATTTTACATACGTTATTTAAATATTCTTCTGAAACTTTTCGACCAACTAAAATATTTTCTAAAATAGTTCCTGTAAAAAGTTCTTCATTTTGTGAAACATATAAAATATTTTCTCTTATAGTTTTCATATTAATATCTTTAATATTTTTACCGTCCAGATAAATATCTCCTAAAAAATTTAGATTTTCTTTATAAAGAAGTTTACAAATAGTACTTTTACCAGAACCAGATAAACCATTTAATAAAGCATGAGTTCCCTTACTTATTTTAAAATTCAAATTTTTTAAAATATAATCATAATTATTATAAGAATAACTCACATTTTTAAAAGTAATTTCTCCATCTAACTCTATATAATCTTCTTCTAATTTTTCTTCTTCAATATTAATAAACTCTGTAATTTTAGTATAAGTAGCTTTTATGTAATTATATTTAGGTAATAAGTTAATTATATTTTTCACAGGTTCTACAAAATAGCTAAGAATGATATTAAATGTAAATAAATTAACAACATTTAAATCTCCTTTTAAAATATACCAAAGTCCAAATGAATTTATTAAGAAAAAGCAACTTTCTAAAAGAAAATCTTTTCCTAAATTAGTTATGTTAAAAAAACTATTAAATTGGTAATTATTAAATAGAAACTTAGATAAATATTTTTCAATCTTGTCTAATATTATTTTACCAATATTTAAATTTTTAATGCTTTCTAGCATTGTAATATTTTCAACTAAAATTGAATTAAAATCAGTTTGATAATTTATATTTTCTAAAACTTTTTTATACAATATTTTGCTTATTATAAAGCCATAAATTGCATAAATAGCTATAAATATAAATAATATCAAAAATAATTTACTATTAATAACAAATAAAATAACTATTGATATTAGCATCATTAAAGTATCTAAAAAACCTGATACAAATATATCTGAAAATAAACTTTTAATATTTGCAAGTTCATCAACTCTCGTTATAATTTCTCCAGTTGTTCTACTCTTGATGCTTTTTAAAGGAAGAGAAAATATATGTTTTAAAAATTCCGGATATAAGTAAACATCAACTATATTACTTAAATGATTTTCATAATATGTTCTTATATAGTACATAAATATTTTACTTAATGTAAATATTCCAAAAATGATTACTAAATACTTAAATATATGACTATTAAAAGTTAGAAAACCACTACCAATTTTTAAATAGTAACTTCCTATAATAGATAAAATTGTCCATATAAGACTAGTTATAATTATTTTAACAATGAGAAACTTTTCCTTCTTTATAATATTTAAAAATAATTTACTAATGGATAGTTCTTTATTCATTTTAATAATATTACTTCTTGGATAAGCCAAAATAATATTACCACTAAAAACTTCATTAAATTCTGTTAAAGTCATTTTTTTATTTCCAATACCTGGATCCATTAAATATACAGTATCTTTATAAACATTTTTGACTACAACAAAATGTTCAAATCCATTTTTAAGTCTTAAATGAGCTATAAAAGGAAATTTTAAATTCTTACTTTGGATGTCATGCTCCAAAACCCCTGATGAATCAAATCCCCATTTTTTAAAAGCCGAAACAATATGATAAGCATTAGTTCCATTTATATTAGTATAAGTATCATCTCTTAATTTTTCTAAAGAGATATACCCATCATAATAAATAAACAGCCACTGCATACAGCACACTCCACAATCTTTAAAATCATTTTGAAGAACTGGTTTTATATTCTTCATATTTTCCTCCCTTCATAACTAATATTACCCATCATAATTTAGATTTCCTTTTTTTTAAAAAAATTTTTTTAAAATTGTTATTTTTTTTAGTTAATTTCATAATATTTAATAGCAATAGGAGAGATTATATGATTAATAAACAAAACTTGTGGTTTGTAACGTTATTTTCTTTAATTCTTATATTAGGAATATATTATGTTAGTATTGATGATGAAGTAGCAAGTGTCTTAAAAACAGAAAATGAAGATGATACAAGTGAAGTAATTGAAATTACAGAATCTGATGTTTTAGTAGCATTAGAAGTTGAAAACGATGAAGAAAAACAAGCTCTTATGGAAGAATATCAAAATGTCTTATTAGATACTTCATCTACTTTGGAAGAAAAAAATGTAGCATATGAAAATATGCAAAAATTAAATAATTCTAAAGCTGAAGAAAATAAAATTAAAAATTTATTAAAAGAAAAATTTAAATACAATTCTTTTGTTAAAATTAAAGATGAACAAATAAGTATTGTTATAACAGAAAAAGAACATAATTCGGAAGTTGCCAATAATATTATTAGAAGTGTTCAAGAACTTTATGATGATGAAAAGTATATAACTGTTAAATTTAATGAATAACAAAAAAAAGAAACCTTGAGTGTTTCTTTTTAAGTATTACTTTTCAATATCGTTAGTAAAGAATACTAGAGTGATATCAAAATAAAAATATGTACTAAGTAATACCTGTGTACATATTTTTATTATTTACTACTTCTTCTTTTTTATAGTTCCAGTTTTTAACAAATTATTTTCATCTTGTTGACTATTTAAAGCTATGCCTATTGTAAATATATATGATAAGTAATAAAACCAGATCATTAATACTACAATACTTGCTAAGCTACCATATAATGTACTATATTCAGCATAATTTGTTACATATATAGAATAAATTTTAGTTCCAAGAATCCAACAAACGGTTGTAAATATAGCTCCATAATTAATTACTCTTCCCTTTACTTTTTTATTAGGAGCTATTGCATAGATAACTCTAATAATGATAAACATAATTACCCAAGAAGCTGGACCCTTAATTAGTTCTAATATTGCTACTATATTTTTGGAAATTAATTCTTTAAAATGAACTTCTTTAATAAGGGTAATAATAGTATTACCAAATACAGGAACAATTAACATAAATATTAAAAGTAACACTATCAAGAAAGTAAGTCCAAAGGCTTTAATTCTTCTTTTAATCCAAGATTTGTTTTCAATTCCATAAATAGTATTACTAGCAGTAATAATTGAATCAGCACCATTACTAGCAACATAAAATCCAATTAATAATGTTACAAAGAATTGAAAACCAACTTTATTTACTAAAGATGTACCTAATACCATTTGAGCAAGTTCATCAGAAAAAGAATGAGCTACAAAATCATAAAGAAAATCAACTGATAAATTTAATAAAGATGCTAGGTATGTAATTAAACTGATTAAAGGGATTACTGCTAAAACAAAAAAGAAAGAAAGATTACCAGGAAGAACTATCATATCTGGTCTTCTTAAGACTTTAAAAAGATTTTTAAAAAATTCTTTAGCTCCTCCTTTTACTTTTTCTATTCTACCCTTCATTATTTTCACTCGCTTTTTTCTCTAACATATCATTAGTGGCTTCATTTATTGCATCTTCAATAGTTTTTAAATTACTATCTATTATACTATAACCAAATTCAGCCCCATAGTTATAAGGTAATTTTTTTAATTCTTTATTTAACTTATGAATATAATTAATTATTTGTTTTTGGTTATAACCTATTGTATAAATAATAAATTCATTACCATCACTTCTTATTAAATCACTATTATCAAGTTGAGTTTTAATAAGAGCATTCGCTGCTGCTTGAATTTGTTTATCTCCCTCACCAACACCATATTGATTATTTATTTCTTTTAATCTATTTAAATCAACAACAATTATAGTTTGAGGATATATTGTATTATTACTCCAAGATTTCATAAAATCACTTAAATAAGCTCTATTTTTTAAACATGTAAGTTCATCAATAAATCTTATTTTTTCATCTTTTTTAAGTCTTCTTGCTATTCTTATCTTTTTACTATTTTTATAAACAACTACTCCAATTACTAATATAGCTACAATACTAATTATAAAATATTTAGCTATATTATTTAAAATATTACCACTCATAATTGTTTCTAAATGACTATTAATACCATCATTAATAGTTTTATTACTATCTAAATAATTTATATATTTATTAAGAAGTAAATATAAAGTACTATATTTTTCATTTATTTTAAAAGTATATTTACTATTTATAAATGAATTATATTTACTAATATAGTGATTTAATTTACTATTTTGATAATAATTAAATATGTAAGTATCCATTACAATAATAACGTCTTTATTATTTAACTTAAATAATTCTTTAGAACTATTATAAGTATTAATTTTAATATCAGGGATACTTTCTAAATATCTATATAAATTACTATTTGCTTCAACATATACTTCTTCACCTTGTAATCCATATATGGAATTAAATACTTTATTATTATCTTTATTAGTTAAAATAGATATACTACTATTTATACCATTTTCTGTACTTTTATAATCAGATGATATATTATCATTAAAATCAAAATATAAATCAACTTTTCCTTTGTTAATAGCACTAGCTAATTTGTTATTATTTTTATACTTAGTTATATCAAAATATACTCCTGAAAATTTACTAAATTCTTGTAAATATTCAGAAATAATTCCTCCATAATTACCACTCATAATGACTTCATATGGAGAATTATTTATAAATCCATAGTTATAATTAATACTTAATAAATCATCAACTGAGGCATCGCTTATATTTAAAGTATCTGTAAATATTTTAAACTCTTCTTCTTTAATTTTAGCATTAATATTTTCTTCCCATTTAACAAAATATTTACTTAAAATACTACTTAATATATCATCTACCCCATTTAGAGTATATGAGATATTTATATCACTAAAATGATAAACAATTTCTAAATTATTAGAAAGAATTTCTGTTAAATATTTCATTCTTGGAACAATTATATAACTATCATTATCTTCTAAACTTTTAAATAATTCATCTTTATTATCGAAAGTATTATAAGTTATATTAACTTCTTTTAAATAACTTTTAATAAATTCTAAATCACTTTGTAAAACATTAACTTTAATACCTTCTAAATCAGAATTTACATTAAATATTTTATTTTCTTTACTTAATAAAACATAATGATCTTTATAAAATACATTATTATTTTCTGTAATATCTTTAGTATAATTTAAATTTATATAATTTGCTTCTGTATCTGGAAGAAATGTTATAACATTTATATTTATACCATATTCTTTAGAAAAATCATTCAAAAAATCATAAAATACTCCATGACCATCTTTACTGAAAATATTTTCATCTTTAACAACATAAATATTTTGAACGTTGTTAATATTTCCATTTATCCATGTTCTTTCTTCACTTGTAAGTTTATTTTCATCAGAAAGTATTTTATATGTAAATACTCCCCCGACTAAGAGGACAATTAAAACTATTATTATTGGTATTAACCATTTTTTCTTTTTCATTATTCTTCCGTACTACTTTCATCAGTTGTTATAGTTCTATTATTCCACACTACAGAGTCACTACCATTACAATTTCTGGCTCCCATTAAAGTAAACCCATTTTCAGTATTAACTGTTCTTATAATAAATTGAAGATCGTATACTTCTAATTCATCTTCATTAAAAAGTGGTACTACTCCTTCCGCTATTTGTTTGGCATTTTCAATGTCTGTTCCATCCATAAAATCAATATCGATATAAATTATTTTACCTCTTAATCGAAGTGCAGAATCAGATACACTTTCATTAGCATCTAAAGTATTTTTAATATCTTCAAATAACTTATCACTTAAAGGAACATTTTTAATGACATCTAGTCTATCACCATAGACATTATTACTTGAACCATAAAAATATGTTAATGAAACAATTCCAAATACTGCTAAACAGACTAAAAGAATTATTGCAAGTACTAATAATACTTTATTTTCTGTCCAAACTTTTTTAATCTTATTCATAAACTAAACACCTCTTTGGCAATAATATTATACTATATTATAAATTTTATGGCAAACTGTAACTTTTTTTGTATACTTTTGTAAATTTACATTTTACATTCTTAATTATTTAATTTATAATAAAATTTATTTGGGGAATAAATTATGATAAATAAAAGAATAATGAAAGAAAGAACAAAATTAGATAAGTATGAAAATTATTTGAATGATTCTTTAACTACTTTAGAGAAAATTAAAATTTTAAAAGATTTATATATGGAAGTAAAAGAATTTTCACTAAAATGTTGGCTTCAAGAACCAGAAGCATTAAGTGATTTTTGGATTATTAAATTTAAAATTCTTGATTGTGAAAATTATTTAGCTAATAAGTTAATAACGGATGTTAAACCTCTTCTAAATTTTAATTTTCCTCAATACCTTACTTTAAATTCTTTAAGTGATGAAGAAATACTTGATTATTTAATTAGTAAAACTAGAAAATATTTAAAAAATATATCTTTAAAAGATGAAAAAGAATTTGAAAAATTACCATTAACTAATTTTTGTAAAATGGCTTCAAAAAATATCATGAGACTTTGTAAAAATTATAATATTAATGCTAAATTATTAAGAATTAACCCTGGTTTTACTTACAAAGAACAACTTTATGATGGTTCTGGTTATCATTATTTTGTTATTGTTACTTTAAATAACCAAAAATATTTATTAGATGCTACTTATAATCAATTCTTTTTATTAGAAAGAAGTATTTTATCTCGCTTAGGAGTATTAGAGCTTACAGGTTGTAATCCTGGAATATTTATGTATATAAAAGAAGAAAGAAAAAGGATTGCAGAAAAAATATTAAAAGATGGATGGATTAAATTAGAAAGTGATACTTTAAAACATTATTTAGATGGTTTTGCACTTTCATTTAGAAATGGCCTATACTATGAAATGACTCATGATTTTTCTTATGAAACTAATTATACAACGCAAAATTATGAAGACTTTTTAAATGATGAAGATACTCAATTAGCTCATGAAGGAAAATTAGTTTTAGGTTATCAAACAAGACCACTTAAAGAGCCAAAATTAAAATTTTAGGAGGTTTTTATGAAAAGATGGGATTTAATTAATAAATATATGGAAAGTATGGATGACTATTACAATAAAATATTTAAAGAAAAAGATGTTACTAAAAAAATTGAAATCTTAACAAAATTATATGAATATGTAAGAGAAATTTCTTTAGAATGGTGGGAACAAGATGAAAATATGGCAAGGAATTTCGTTTACATTTTAAGAGAGATATTTGCTTGTGAAAAAGAATTACCAGATATTTTTATTTTAAATGTTAAACCTAAATATGAAGTTGTAAATTATCCAAAAAATACTAAAAATGATGAAGAAGTTTTAAATTATATTGTCCATCAAACGAGAATATTTTTACATGCTAAACTTACTTTTGGAACATTTATTGCTGATTTTTCTAATTTAGATTTAGTAAATGAATGTGAAAGAAGTTCTAATTTTGTTATTAAAGTGTGTAAACAACTGGGATTAGAAGCTAAAAAAATTAAGATAACTTCTGGTTTTGCACCATATTATCATTTAGAAGGAGATACTGGTTATCATTATTTTGTTATTGTTAATTTAAATAATAATGAATATTTAATAGATTGTACTTATAACCAATTTTTCTTATTAAAAAGATGTTTAATTGAAAGACTTGGAATTATGCATGTACGTAGTACTGCTCCAGGAATTTTTATGATAATTAATGACCAAAGAAAAAAGGTAGCGGAAAAAATATTAAAAGATGGATGGATAAAGTTAGATGGAATAGTTCTAAAACATTATTTAGATGGCTTTGCCATCTCACATAGAAATGGTCTTTATTATGAAAAAAATCCTAATAGTTCATTTGATACATCATATACACCATCTGATTATGAAAATTTTTTAAAAGGAATAGATAACCAAATTAATTATGAAGGAAAAGAAGTTTTAGGCTTTCAAAAAAAGCCTTTAGAAAATCCAAAATTAATTTTAAAAAAAGAAACGTAATGAGAAAAATTCACTACGTTTTTAATTGTCATTTTCTGTTCGAAGAAGTCTAACAAATTTACTAAAAGAATACATAATAAGTCCAAGTACAATAATTACATAAAATGAAGAAAATGTATCACTAAATTTTTCGGGAACAAAATTATAAATTAACTCTATTCCTAAAGAATTAGCTTTATCATTTAAAATAAGAAATAAATAAATTATTAATATCCAACCCACAGTTTTACTTATAGTAAGTTTACCCAGTAAATAAATATTACAAATAGGTATCCATGCTAATGGAGTTTTTTTACCATACATTTTTTGATTAATTTTATTTAAAACTATTGCTAATAAAACATAAATAATTATAAAAAAAGCTAAAAAAGTAATAATTACAAAAACTATTAAATTAAGAATTTTTAAATCTTCATTCATAAGTAACCAACTTTCTATAGAAATTATACATGCAAACTGGATGAAAAGTAAATGAAAAAAAGCTACTAATTTGTAACTTTTTCATTTACATATTCACCATCTAAACTAAAACTTTTAGCGTCTGTAATTTTAACATTGACTATTTTTCCAATAATAGTTTTAGGTCCTTCAATATTTACTAATTTATAAGTATCAGTATAACCATATAATTTTTCTTTATTTTTTTCACTTTCTCCTAAAACTAAAACTTCTACAACTTTTCCTAATAATTTTTGATTACTTTTATTTGAATAATAATTAACTAATTTATTTAATTCTTGTAATCTTTCTTCTTTTTCTTCTTGAGATATAGTATCTTCCATTTTAGCTGCTGGTGTACCTTCTCTTTTAGAAAAAATAAAAGTAAATGCACCATCAAATTCACAAGTTTTGACTACATCTAAAGTTTCTTCAAAATTTTCTCTAGTTTCATTAGGAAACCCTACTATAATATCAGTAGTAATAGCAATTCCAGGAATTTTTTCTTTCATTTTATGAAATAATTCTAAATATTCTTTTTTAGTATAACGACGATTCATTCTTTTTAAAATTTCATCACTACCAGATTGAATTGGTAAATGAATATAAGGCATAATATTTTTATATTTAGCTATTACATTAATCATTTCATCAGTAAAATTCCAAGGATGACTTGTTACAAATCTAATTCTTTCAATATTTGTTTTTGCAACACATTCTAATAAATGACTAAAAGTTTCACCAATATCTTTACCATAAGCATTAACATTTTGACCAAGAAGTGTTACTTCTTTATAACCTTTATTTTTTAAATCATTTACTTCTTCAATAATACTTTCTAATTTACGACTTCTTTCTCTACCTCTTGTGTAAGGAACAATACAATATGTACAAAACTTATCACAACCATACATAATATTAACCCAAGCAGAAATTTTAGAATCTCTTTCATAATGCATTCCTTCTACTATTTCATCACTATTAGAATAAACTTCAATAACTTGTTTTTTAAATTCTTGCATTAAAAGTTTAGGAAGTTCATAAATATTATGGGTACCAATTATAATATCTATATATTTATGATTTTTTAAAATATCATCTACAAAATCAGGTTGTTCACTCATACAGCCTGCTAAAACAATTTTAAAATCATCTCTATTTTTCTTTAAATATTTACATTTGCCTAAAAAACCAATAACTTTATCACGAGCATTTTCTCTTATTGCACATGTATTTAAAACAACGACATTGGCTTCTTCAATATTTTCAGTATTTGTAAGTCCTAATGATTCTAAATATGATCTAATCGCTTCACTATCATGAACATTCATTTGACAACCATAAGTTCTTAAAAAATACTTTTTATCTGCAAATATCTTTTGATAATTTTCTTCTAAATTTATATATTTATTTTCTTTTTTTATTCTACTTTTAGCAACATTTAGATCTGGTAAATGCATACTCTCACTTCCCTATGTGGTATTTTAACATATAAATTAATATTTTGAAAGCGGATTTAAGTAGGATAAAGTTAGGGTAGATAAAAGAAATAAAGTAAATAGAAATTTAATTTTTTCCCCAGCTAAGGGATATGTCAATTTTCATTTTATAATTT
The DNA here is from genome assembly GCA_947589495.1 of uncultured Bacilli bacterium. Lineage (GTDB taxonomy): Bacteria > Bacillota_I > Bacilli_A > RF39 > UBA660 > SIG200. Next base: position 52,025 of record CANQAK010000003.1, read on the forward strand.
AAAATACTTATAGTACGACCGACCGTACAACATAAAAATACAACCAAAACCCGCTTTCAATTAAGAATATAAAACTTTCATTTTTTATTTTCAATACTTTCGACAAAACATGTCAAAACTTCTCAAAATATGACATATACTACTAATTTTTACTAATATATTTTAATCTTTTTCCTAATCTACCAAATAGTTCAGGAGATATTGTTTTTAATTTAGTAGATAAATATTCTGCTCTTATATATTTTTCTTTACCTATTAAAGTAACAATGTCTCCTTCACATACATTAGGTATATCTGTTACATTAATCATTAATTGATCCATACATATTTTACCTACTAATTTAGCATAATGTTTATTTAATAGAAAGACAATATTTTTATTTTCTAAAGATTTAGGAATACCATCAACATAACCAATGGATACAGAAGCTATTTTTTCTTTTCTTTTAGCTTTATAACATCTTCCATAACCTACTGTTTCTCCTTTTTGAATTTCTATAATGCTAGTAACTCTTGCTTTTAGAGTTAAAACTGGTTTTAACTCCAACTTAATCTTATGATAAGTTAAATTATCATTATAATTACCATACATTAAAATACCTATTCTTACATATTCATATTTATATTCAGAATAATTTAATAATCCATAACTACTTTGTAAGTGTGACTTTAAATGAATATTAACTTTTTCTAATTCTTTTAAAACATTATTAAAACGATCTATTTGTAATTTAGTAAATTTTTTATCATTTTTATTATTACTATTAGAAACACATAAGTGAGAATAAATTCCCAAAATATTTAATTTCTTTTCTAAACATAATTTTTTTATAAAATCAATATTTTGGTAATTTATTCCAATTCTATTCATACCTGTATTAATTTTTAAATGAACTTTTATATTTTGAGCATCTTTTAAATCTTTCAACTTTAAAGCATAATCTTCAGATACAACCGTTTGAATTAAATCATACTTAATAATATAGGAAATATTTTCTAATTTAGTATATCCTAATATTAAGATATTACCTACAATATTATTCTCTCTTAAAATTATGGCTTCATCTAAAGATGCAACTGCAAAGTCAGTTATTCCCATTTCCATTAATTTTTTAGCTATAATAACTAAATCATGTCCATAAGCATTAGCTTTTAAAACAGCCATAATTTTAGTATCTTTAGAAATTATTTTTTCTATTTCTTTAATATTATGTGATAAATTATTTAAATCTATTTCACACCATGCTCTATTTGTTAAATAATCATAATTCATTTTATTTCTCCACATTCTTTTTAGTAATTATAAATCCATCAATATTATTTCCAGATATATTTTCAATATTCTCTAAATTAATAACTAAATTATCTTTATATGGTAAATAATAAATTTCATAATTTTTATAATTAATTTTATTATTTTTTAAGTATTCGATATATTCTTCTAAACAAAAATGATATTTATTTATTATTTCACTATGAGGAATTCCTACAAATCTAAAATGCCATTCTTCTTCACTTATATTAGTTATACATTCTTTATCTTTAGTATATCTTTCAATAAAGCCATACTTTACTGCTAACTTTCTAAAATCATTACAAACTCCTTCATGAGGAAAGCTTGGTCTAATAAAATCAATAACATCTTTTTTTATCCCTAAATCAATCGCAAGAGATGCTTCATGTTCACTAGAGCAAGGCTTTGCTACAAACTTTTTTGTAAAAAGTATGCCATTTTCTTTAATTGAATCTTCATAAATTTTCTTTTGTTCTTCGTTAGTTCTAAAACCACTTACGGGAATTATTTTATCTTGTGCTTTTATTTCATTTAAAATAAATTGTAAATATTTATTAGCGTTTTTATCTAAAAGAATATTGGGATATTTTTCATTATATTCTTCTAAAGAATCTTTATTTATTTTTTTCTTTAATTTATGTTCTTTATTTATAAGTATTAGATTTCCTTTATATATATCTTCTTTTAATAATTTTATTTTATTCATTATCTAAGGCCATTTTTATTAATTTTTCAATAATATCTTTAAAATTATAACCAATATAATTAAGCATTAAAGGAAATCTACTGTGGGTTGTAAACCCTGGTATAGTATTTATTTCATTAAATACTATTTCTTTATCTATTGTATAAAACATATCTACTCGAGCATAATCTTTACAATCTAAGATTTGATATAACTTTTTAGCAACACATTTTATTTTTTCTCTTTCTTCTTTATTTAAAGTTGCTGGTATAATACTACTACTGGTGGCTTTTTTGTACTTTTTATCATAGTCAAAAAAGCCTTTATCCAAAGATATTTCATCTACTTCTGATACTATTAAATCTTTATTTCCTATAATAGCACATCCTACTTCAAAACCTTTTATCTCTTCTTCAATAACAATTTTATCATCATACTTAAATGCTTCTTTTAAACATTTATCTAAATCATCTAAATTAGTTAATTTATTTATTCCAAAGGAAGAACCTGCTCTTAAAGGTTTTATAAATACTGGTAATTTTAAAATACTTATGGATTTTTTTATATCTTCTTTAGAACTTTCTTTATTAAATAGAAAAGAATTAGGAACTTTTATATTATTTAATTTTGCTATTTCATGAGCCATATATTTATTCATACATAAAGCAGATGATAATAAAGAAGAACCAACATATGGAATACCAGCAAGGCATAGTAAACCTTGAAGTGTTCCATCTTCACCATTTTTGCCGTGTATTAAACTAAAGACTAAATCAATTTTAACTAACTCATTAGTTTTTAATTTAATAAAGCCATGATCTTTTTTATTAACAGATATAGTAATACTTTCAGTATTACCATTACTCCAAGTATCATTTAAAATATTTTCTATTTTTCCATTATATAGTAAAAAATTACCAAGTTTAGTTACACCGATTAAATAAACATCATATTTATTATTATCAATATTTTGAATTACGGAACTAGCAGATTTTAAAGATACTTCATATTCACTAGATTCTCCTCCAAAAATAACTGCTAATTTTATTTTTTTCATCTTACAACTCCTCATCTATAATATCTTCCTTTACTTTATAAGTTACTTCTTTTTCTTCTTCATATAATTTTTTTCTAAGTAAAACTTTATTATTATTTTTATTTCTTAATTCTTTTACAACATCAAGTTTTTCATAAACTTTATTATTCTTTTTGATATATTTTAAATTTTCATTAATAATACGTGCTTCAATAAAACTATCATGGTTAGAAAATATTTTAATAATCATATCTTTATTATTAAAAGTAATATTTATTTGATATGTATAATTAGTATCATTTTTAACTTTTAAATCTAACCATCCACTATTAATGGTGGCGTCAATTCCTTCTAAATCATTTTCACTAGCATTAGGTAAGGACTTAACATGATGAGCATGTCTTTCAATAACTTTTAATGGGGTAAGTAAAAAGGCATAGTATAAAAGATTACTGAGTCCACATATGCCGCCACCTTTCATGGGAATAATTTTATCGTTTACTAAAACTAATCCTTTTTTATATTTTCCATATTTTTTATGTTTTCTTTGTAAATTGCAAAAAGAAAAAACTTCATTGGGAAAAATTAATAAATTATTCATGGTTTGAGCAGTTATTTTTATATTATCGACTTTATTATATTGATATTTTATATCATAACCACTAAATTCATTTATTAATGGGCATTTTACTTCACAAATTTTATAAGGTAATAATTCATTATCTATAACATTTGCATAAGTATTTTTATCAAATTTCATTTTTAAAAAATAAAAACATTCTCTTTGCCATTTTCTTATGGGAATTAAAAAAGGAAATATTTGTGTTAATCTTTTTCGCATTCTAAATCACCTCACAAAAAAACAATCATTAAATTAACACAAAAAAATTGTACTAATTTTTAAATGATTGTTTTTTAATTTTATCTTATAAATTTCTTAATATTTACTTAAGATAAAGGAATTCTTACATAAAATTTAGTATCTTCTTTATCACTTGTAGCTAAAATGCTTCCCCCATGTAATTCAATTATCTCTTTAGCTATTGCAAGTCCTAAGCCACTTCCCCCTGTTTTGGTTGTTCTAGATGTATCAACACGATAAAATTTTTCAAAAATTCTTTTTAATTTTTCAGGAGGTATTTCTTTTCCTTTATTTTCCACAATTATTAAAGCATTATTATCTTCTTTAAGCAATTTAATTGTTATTAACTTATCAGTACTATAATAAATAGCGTTCTTAATCAAATTACTAAATACTCTTGCTAATTTATTAGAATCTCCCATTAATTCTATTTTACTTTCTAATTCTAAATTAATTTCTTTATTATTTTCTTTTAAAATCAATTCAAAATCATCAACAATTTGTTCTAAAAATAAATTTAAATTTAATTTTTCTTTTTCAATAATAATCTTTTCTGAATTAAATCTTGCTATATCAAATAATTCATTAATCAAATCTTCTAATTTATAAGCTTTATCTAAAGTTGTATTAAGATATTTTTCTCTTTGTTTTTTAGGCATATCTTTTACTTCATCTAATAAAGATAAATAACCAATAATGGATGTTAAAGGGGTTTTTAAATCATGAGCTAAATATACTATTAAATCATTTTTACGTTGTTCATTTTCTAATGCTAATTTTTCATTTTTTTCATTTTCTTTTTTTAAATGATTTAATGTTTTTTGAAACTCTTCTAATTCACTAGGTAACTCAATATAATCAATATCTTTATTAAAAAGACTGCTTGCAGCATTACTTAAAGCTTTAATTAATTCATTATATTTTTTTACAAATTTATATAAAATATAAACCATTCCTAAAACCCAACAAATTAAAACAAAAATATAAAATAAATCATTATCAAAAATATTATAAAAAATATCCCTACAAAAATAATATAAGTTTGGAGATATATTATATAACCATTGATAATCGAAAGAAAGAATCAAATTAGATAAAATTAATATTGTTAAAGGAAATAAAACTGACCATAAAACTAATTTAATAATTATATCTTTAAGTGTATTATATAAGAATTTATCATCACTATTTTTCAATTTTATATCCTACTCCCCATACAGTTAAAATATATTTTGGATTCTTACCATTATCTTTTATTTTTTCTCTTAAATGTCTTATATGAACCATAATTGTATTATTATCATTTTCATAATATTTTTCTTGCCAAACTTCCATAAATAAATCTTCTGTTTTTACAACATTACCCCTATTTTTACATAAACACCACATTATTTCAAATTCTGTTTTAGTTAATTCTATTTTTTCTTCATTAAAATAAAATTCATGAGTATTATTATTTATTAAAATATTACGAAAATCAATAATATTTTCATCATTTGTTTTTAAATCATTATACTTAGTATATCTTCTTAATTGAGCTTTTACTCTTGCTACTAATTCTAAGGGTTGAAATGGTTTTGTTATATAATCATCTGCTCCAATAGTAAGACCACTAATTTTATCAATATCTTCTACTTTAGCAGTTACAAATATAACAGGGAAATTATATTTTTCACGTATTTTTTGACATAATTCAAAACCATTAATATTAGGCATCATTACATCTAAAATTGCTAAATCAATTTTATATTCATCTAAAACTTTTAAAGCTTCTTTACTTTCATAACATTTATAAATATTAAAATTTTCATTTTTTAAATAAATTTCAATTAAATCTGCAATAGCTTTTTCATCATCAACAACTAAAATATTCATATTTTATCACCAAATTTATAAATAAAATTCCCATAAATTTTTAATTTGACTTTTAATTCTATCATATTCCCAAAGCATACTGCTTCTTTCTTTACTATTAGGATCATTTATTTTAATTTTATCATCTACAATACTTGATAAAACAAGATAATGCCCATTAATAGTAAAGTCTCCTTTACGCATATTACAAATAATTGGATGACCATTTTTTAAAGCATTATAAATAACATTTTTAGATAGAGCTATTTCTTTTACTTTTACTCCATAAGATGCTGGTCCTTTACGCATTAAATCCCAAGTTGTTCCTGAATTTTCTTTATAAAATCCTTTTTCTTCAGCAAGTTTAGCTATTTTATATGGAGTAATAGTATTATCATTTTTTAAATATGCTATAACCATAGCTAAAGAAGTTGGACCACATCCACTTATAGCAATATTACTAGTTCCATATTTACCATAACCCCATCTTTCATCCCATTGATATAATAAAGGAACTACACCACTTTCTAAATTTCCAATGTCTTCACTATAAACTTTATCTTTTTTACTTTGATAATTTAAAACAAAATCTGTTAATTCAATATTTCTTGATAAAGCTTCCATTAATTTTTCTGGATATTTATCATAATTTTCTATAATCTTTTTAATTCTTTTATCTTTTTTACTAAAAAGATTAAGTCTTTCTAAAATAGTTCCATCTTCATATTGTAACATTGATACATCATCATAAGTTTTTACTCTTGATTCATCATTATCATCATCTTCTTCAATAATTTCATTATTATCTTCTTCACCGGGAGTAATATTTTCTATTTTTTCATCATTAATATTATTTACTTTTTTTAAAAAAATTACTGATGAAAAAATTAAAATTATTACTAATACAACTACTAGCATTACTCTTTTTATTTTCTTTTTTTTATTTCTCCTCATAATTAAAACTCCTCACTCAATAATATCATAAAACTAAAAATTTTTATTAATTTAAACTTATAAAATTCTTAATATTTTCTTAAATTATTATTTTACTATATCATTTATTTTAACATTTCTAGTATGTTTAATTTCATCCCATTTATTTGGCCTTTTAATAAGACATATAATATTTATTGGTATCCATGTTAAGACAAATAAAACAAATAAGAACATACCACTTAAAACTGATTTAACTTTTTTATGTTTTAAACGTAAAACAATTATATCTACAATAATACCTAGTACATAAGTTATAATGAAATATAACCATCCATATGCAAAAAAATAAGAGAAAATATCATGTAAATATATGCCACATAATCGAAAAGTTATTAAAAGTAATAAAAGGAAAAATGCTAAAACTTGCATTAAAGGTCCCAAATATATTAAAGACATATCAAGAGAAGCAATATTGCCAGTTTTTAAATAATTAATAAATAGTTTAACTGAATAGAATTTTTGACATTCAAAAATTCCTGCAGACCATCTTTTTCTTTGTTTCCATGATTCTGAAAATTTACTAGGATATTCATCATAAGTAATTGCTTTTTCAACAAAGGCAATTTTTTCATTATTTAAAGCACATATACCTGTAAATTCTACATCTTCAGTTAAAGTATGTGTATTAAATCCCATTTCATCTATTAAAGATTTTTTAATCATAAATCCGGTTCCATTTATTGAAGAAGAGGCATTTAATCCCATTCGAGAACGATTAAAAAAAACATTTTGAAATAAATAAAATAATGCATAGCTTCCACTTAACCAATTATCAGATGGATTTTTAGCATCTCTATATCCTTCTGCAACACGATAACCACTTTCTATACATTTATTCATTTCTTTAAGAAAATCTGGATGAATAATATTATCAGCATCAAAAATTATATAAGCATCAATTTCTTTGTTATCTTTTAGCTTATTAAAAGTATATTTTAAAACTTCACCTTTAGTTTTAACTTTTTCATCACACTCTATTACTTTAGCATTATGATTATTAGCTACTTGTTTTGTATTATCTACACAATTATTAGAAATTACATATATTTGATATTTATCTTTCGGATAATTTTGAGAATGCAAACTATCAATTAAATTACCAATTACTTTTTCTTCGTTTCGAGCTGGTATTAATATTGCAAAATTATTATTTTTCTTAGATTCTTTTTCTATATATTTACTTTTTTTAATTACTCCAATTAAACCGGTTATTGCAAAATAAATTCCATAAACTAATGTAATACTAAATATGATGTAATATATTATTACAATTAACATAATTACTCCTTTATTTTTATTTTAACCCATTTTTACTTTTATATTTACCCCACCTATAAGGATAACACAAACTTATTTAAAATACATTAATTTTAAATAAAAAAAGGTTAATTAACCTCTTTTAACATTTATTTTACAGTTCATCACCTAAATTTTAAAATTTATCATCCATTAAAAAGTCAAAAATATTAAGATGTTTAATTCCATCTTGAGAATAATCTTCTTTATTAGTTGAAATTACATATTTAGGATAATTATCACTTATACTATTAAAAGCATTAAATTCTCTATTTCTAGTTTCTTCGTTTTTTAAATCATAACAAGCTTGAATATATTTAACACTCTTATTTTTAGATGCTATAAAATCTATTTCACCATCTTTAGTTTTTCCAACATAAACATCATACCCTTTTTTTATTAATTCATTGTAGATTAAATTTTCAAATGCTCGTGAGTAGTTAATCTCTTTACTATTAGTTTTAATTCTTTTTATACCCAAATCTGTAGCATAAAACTTATTTAATGATTTCAAAATAGCTTTTCCATTTACATCATATCTATAAACTCTGTTAATAATAAAAGTTGAACAAAGTGCTTCTAAATATTTATACAACGTATCTGTAGCAACTTTATTGCCAGTTTTATCTAAATACTCTAACACATTGGTTGCAGAAAATTCTCTGGTTTCAGTTTCTAAAATGTATTGAAGTATTTTATTAAATGAAGTTACATCCGATATTCCAAGCCTTTCTACTACATCTTTAAGAAGTATTGAATCATAAACATCTCTAATATAATTTTCTTTTGAATCATTATTTTCGAAAGAAAATCTTTGAGGCAAAGTTCCCCATTCAAAGATATCTAATAATAAATCAAAATAATTTTCTGGTTTAGTATTAGTTATCTCTACAGCTTCTTTAAATGATAAAGGATTTATTCTAAAACTTACATATCTACCTGATAAATCTGTTGATAATTCTAAAAAGGTCATTTTACTATTTGAACCAGTAATAAAAATACTAAATTGGTTTGTAATTCTTAAAGAATTAATTGCTTTTTCAAAATCTTTTACTTTTTGAACTTCATCTAAAAATACATAGTAAGTCTTTTTATCTTTCGCTAAACTTTTAATATAGTTATTTAACTCTATTGCATCTGTTATATTAGCATAATCAAGTGATTCAAAATTTATATATATTATATGATCATCTTTAACTCCACTTTTTTTAATTTCCTCGATAATTTGTTGCAATATTACAGATTTTCCACTTCTTCTTAATCCACACAAAATTTTTATTAATGAGTTTACATGATAAAAATCTTTAATTTTATTTAAATAGTAACTTCTCTTTAACATAGTATTTCACCTCATTAATATTATATAATAAAATTATTTTAATGAAAAGTTTTTTTGATGAATTGGAAAAACTTTTCATTTTTACATTTTTTTTGGTTGAATTGGAAAAACTTTTTTTAAAACAAAAAAGAAGTATTGCAATTTCTTTAATTTCTAAAGAATTTTGTTACTTCTTTTAATAAGAACTTATCTTTGTTTTATAAACATTACATCTATTTCTTCTCTATCTTTGTCATTCCACCCATATAAGGTTGTAGTGCTTTTGGAATTAAAATACTTCCATCTTTTTGATAGTTATTTTCAATTACTGCAATTAAACCTCTTGGTGTTGCTACTACTGTATTATTTAAAGAACATAAATATTTATTACCTTCTTTACTTTTATAACGAACAGATAATCTTCTAGTTTGAGCATCACCCAAAATTGAACAAGAACCTACTTCAAAATATTTCTTTTGTCTTGGACTCCAAGCTTCTACATCACAAGATTTAACTTTTAAATCTGCAAGATCTCCACTACAACATTCAAGTGTTCTAACTGGAACATCTAAACTTCTAAAAAATTCAACAGTATATTGCCACATTTTATTATACCAGTTCATTCCATCTTCCATTTTACACAAAACAACCATTTCTTGTTTTTCAAATTGATGAACACGATATAATCCTCTTTCTTCAAGACCATGAGAACCACCTTCTTTTCTAAAGCATGGTGAATAACTAGTCATAGTTACAGGTAATTCTTCTTCTTTTAAAATTTGATTAATATATCTTCCCATCATTGAATGTTCACTAGTACCAATTAAGTATAAATCTTCACCTTCAATTTTATACATCATTGCTTCCATTTCTTTAAAACTCATTACTCCAGTTACAACATTACTTCTAATCATAAAAGGAGGAATATAATAAGTAAATCCTTTATCAATCATAAAATCTCTTGCATAAGCAAGCATTGCACTATGAAGTCTTGCTATATCTCCTTTTAAAAAGTAGAATCCTTCTCCACTAGTTCTTCCTGCTGCTTCTTTATCAAGACCTTCTAAAACATTAATAATATCAGCATGATAAGGTATTTCATAATCAGGAACAATTGGTTCTCCAAATTTTTCTAACTCAACATTTTTAGTATCATCTTCCCCGATTGGAACACTATCATCAATTATATTAGGTATAACTAACATTCTTTTTCTTATTTCTTCTTCTAATGAAGTTTCTTCTTTTTCAAGTTCAGGAATTTCTTTAGCTATTTCAGCTACTTTTTCTTTTACTAATTTTGCTTCTTCTTGCTTTTTATCACGCATTAAAGAACCTATACTATCACTTAATTTATTTTTTTCAGCTTTTAAGTTATCAACTTTTGTTTTACATTCTCTATATTTTTTATCTAACTCATAAACTTCATCTACTAAAGGTAATTTTTCATCTTGAAACTTTTTCTTAATATTCTCTTTTACTAAATCTCTATTTTCTCTAATTAATTTTATATCTATCATTTTAATCCTTCTTTCTATTAGAAAAGGATGGTACATATAAGGAGTCTTATAAGACGGTACCATCCTTTTCTTACTTAATTAATTTAACGGTTTTACCGGTATTTGTTAAATACACTCTGAAAGTAGATTCGCATATAATTATTTATTAGTTTCCACCAACCACTAATTCTCTATCTAATAATTATTATGTTACTATTCTTTCTTCATCGATTTTACTTTTATAAATTATTCCCTAATTATTTAAATCTATTCATTTGATTCATAACTTGTTTAACTTGTTTTTGACTTGGTTTTCTTCCCATGCTAGTCATCATTGTTTCAATCATTTTTTCATTGATGGGAGGATTTTTTTCTAAAAACTTTTTCATTATAGTACGTGCCACAATAAATCCAATAACAAATCCTACTACAAGTCCAATAACTAAATATAGAATATTTTGTAACATTATTTATTCTTTCCTTTCTTAACAGTTACTTTTTCATTTTTAAGTAAATCTCTAATTTCTTCTAATAAAAGAACTTCTTCACTTTTCTTTGGAGCTTCTTCTTTTACTTCTTCTCCATTTTTACCTTTTTTACCAAGTTTATGAATATTACTATTTAAATTATTCATAATTTTAACAACAATAAATAAACAAAAAGCAGTAATTAAAAAGTCAATAATATTTTGAATAAACACTCCATATAATATTTTTGCACTTCCTACTGTTATCGCAAGACTAGAAAAATCAACTCCTCCTAGTATCATTCCAATGATAGGACCAAAAACATTATCTACTAAGCTACTAACAATTTTGCTAAAAGCACCACCAATAATTACACCGACAGCTAAGTCAACAACGTTTCCTCTTGCTATAAATTTTTTAAATTCTTGAAACATTTACATCACCTACGCTTATTTTAATATAAATATAATTTTATTGCAATATTCAAGTTGCTTTTTTGTTTAAACTTAAAAAATAAGATGCAATCCTTTGTTATAATAGGATAGCATCTTTTAAAACTATTAATACTTTAAGAAACTATGTAGAATGGATCATCGGATGTTCCATTTCCTTGAATTTCTGTACCAGACGATAGATAGAAGACTGGACGAATCGCGTTTAGAGTCTTTAAACTATTTTCGTAGACACTGCCACTCGAACGCACTAACAACGCACCGAAGTTATTGTTCGATTTATCCCAACGACCTATACGTGTCATGATCCATTCATCATCTAATGAATTTCCGTTATTTTTCATATGCATCCATCCTTGCGTCTGACAATTAGTATATTGTGGATTTTTATCTGATTGACAATTGCCTTGTTTTGATTGGTAATAATAGTCATGTAAATACATTAATCCTATAGGTGCTTTTTTGCTTGTTTTTGTCCATTTTATTTCTTGAGATGTCGATACTAAGGTTCCATTTCTATCATAATATTGTGTTGATGCTTGACCTGATTCTATTTCATATACTTCTTCTGCTGTTGTTAATGTTCCAAGATAATCCCACCCTATATCTCCATACCACCATCTTTGTGGTTCTATTTTTTTTTGTATATTATCATTAAGTGAATTGTAGAATGTGTCATTTAATGTTTGATATATTTCACTTTGTTCCCACGTAGGGCAATCATCTTCTGTACAGTAATAATCTTTAGAACTATCTGATGAATTTACACTATATTTTGTATCCCATTTATAATTTGTATTATTATATTTTGTTTGTTTTATTACTTTCATATTTCCTTCAGATGTGATTCCTATGATTCGATACATTTCATCACTTTTATCTGTGCAATTTGCTTTTCCCACTTCTTTTAAACATATATAATTATCTGCATTTGTTCCTTGATACCTGTACATTCCTCCGACTGGTGCATCACTTAATCCTTGTGTACTTCTTAATTGTTGTATTAATTCTTTTGCATTACTCTTATCAAAATATAAATAACAGTATGTTGTTTGTCCTGTATTTACTATTACTTTTTGTTCTTTTTCATCATATGATAAACTATTTGGTATTAACTGATTATTATTATCCATACATCCTGATTTTTCTTTATTTATTATATAACCTGTTCCTGGAAATTCATCACTTGTACTATATTCTCCATTTTCTCCTTTTACCATTATAGCGAACATATTATTATCTTTTATATCTTTTAATTTTACTTCATCTAATTGTGTTTGATATACCGTATGTTTGTGACATATTAAAAAGGTACTTACTATTAGCATTACTCCTATTACAAATATTATTGTTGTTTTTCTTTTCTCCATATTATATAATTCACCTTTTCTTTTTGTTAATAACTTACTATTATTTATTAACTCTTCTATTCTATAAGGTTATTATATAATACCCCCCCCGGAGTCAAGTTTTGAATTTTATTTTGTTGTTAACTTTACATTTTGTACTGGTATATAAACTTGTAAAATAAAATAAATCAAAAAAAGAAAAAAATTGAAAAATAATTTGACTTGAAAAAACAAAAAGTA
>CANQAK010000004.1 GCA_947589495.1 uncultured Bacilli bacterium
TTATTTTTCTAAATTCCCCCCTCTTTTATCTGTCTAATCTATTGACATATCTCCCGTTAACTTTAAGTAAATTGTATTTTTTTTACACAAATTAAAATACGTTTTCCTTATTTTAGTGGAATAACGTCAATCATATTTAATTAAATAGTATAATTTTTATTAATTAATTGTATCTAAGATAGAACTAACGATATCAATAGTGTTAATCGCATCACTTATTTTATCAGTAGTTCTTTCTTTATACATATTTTTCATTTCTTTTATAAAATCTTTATAATATTCAGGATTTCTATTTAGATACTTAATATAATTACTATTTTCATCTAAATATTTTTTAAATTTTTTATTTTCTTGTAATTGTTGTTGTAAAAAATATTCCATATTAATCCTCAAAAAATTTATTTAAAGGTCTACTAGTTAAAGGACCTTTTATAGCATTTTGAATATTACTTGTTCCTTTAGTAGTTAAATCTTCCACTACTCCTAAAGCTTTCTGAGCAGTATTAATATGTTTTTGAATTTCATCTAAATTTATATTTTTCATAATATCAGTAATTTTTGGTGGATTTATTCTAGTAGGAGCGGAAGCTCTCTCATAAGGTTTCCATGCACTTTCATCATTACCATAAACATCATATATTTCATAAAACGATTGCAATGTCATCTCTTTATTTTTAATAAATTCCACTAATTCTGGTTTATTACGCATAAATTCTTTAAATTCTTCTTTTTTACTCACTCTTATTCACCTAGTATATTTTATGATTAACTAGATATTTTTATTATAATTTAAAGTCTTTAGTAAAATCTTCTAAAGATTCTTTTTTTGGAGTTTCTTCAATTACTTTCTTTTCTTCTTTTTTCATAATTTTTTGAATTTCATATTTTAAAGCAAATTCATTAATATAACCTTTTCCTATATTACTACCATTACTTTGTAAATCCATTATTGGTATTTCACTATTTTTTAATTCTGTAATTTCATTATCTTTTTTAATAATAATTATATCTTTAGCATTAGTAACATAAGCATTAACAACTTCATAGTTAACTGTTTTATTTTTCTTAATTAATAAACTACCTCTTTTAGCTCTACTAGTAACTTGTAAATCATCCATTTTTATTCTTTTAGCAGTATTATTATTTGTAAAAACATTTAAATATTCATCTAGATTACTAAAAGAAGAACCATATATAACTACATCATCTTTTAAATTAATACTTTTTACTCCACTTGTTTTTAAACCACTTAATGGTACTTCATCAATTTTATATCTTAAATAATAACAATTTTTAGTTACTAATAAAATATCTTCTTGACTAATAGATACATTTACTAATTCATCATTTTCTTTTAATTTAATTGCAGTATAAGTTTTATTATATCTTGAAACAATTAAAGATTTTTCATCAATTTGTTTAATCATTCCATTTCTAGTAAATAAAGTTAAATTTTTATTTTCTTCTAAAACAAAACTTGCTATTATTTTTTCATTTTCTTGTAAATTAACAATATTATTAACATGTTTACCTAATTCTTTCCATTTTGCTTCAAAAATTTTATGAACAGGAATAAACAAATAATTACCTAAATTAGTAAATAAAATTAAATTTTCTAATGTAGTAGTTTCAAAAATATTAGTTACATAATCTCCTGGTTTCAATAAAGTTTCACCATCTCTAGCTCCAAATGATTTAGAAGATACTCTTTTTATATAACCTTCATTTGTAACTACAACGTTAACATTTTCTTTAGGTATTATACTTTGTAAATTTATTTTTATTTCTGTTATTTCATCAACTATTTCAGTTTTTCTTGGTGTAGCATATTCTTTTTTAATTATTTTAAGTTCTTTTTTCATTACATATTTTAATGCTTCTTCATCACTTAAAATAGCTTTTAAACCTTCAATTAATTTCTTTAAAGCTTCCATTTCTTCTTCAAGTGCTACTACATCAGTATTAGTTAAACGATATAATTGTAAATTTACTATAGCTTCTGCTTGTTCTAAAGTAAATTTAAATTTTTCTACTAAATTATTTTTAGCATCACTTTTATTTTTACTTGCTCTAATTACTTTAATAACTTCATCTAAAATAGATATACATTTAATAAGTCCTTCAACTATATGTAATCTTTTTTCTTTAACTTGTAAATCAAATTTACATCTTCTTGTAATTACTTCTTTTTGATGAGTAATATAAGCATCAATAATTTCTAATATTCCAAGTGTTTTTGGAGCCCTATTAACAATGGCAACCATATTATAATTATAAGATATTTGTAAATCAGTATTTTTAAGTAAATAATTTAAAATCAGTTCACGATTAGCTCCACTTTTAAGATCAATAACAATTCTTAAACCTTCTCTATCTGATTCATCTCTTACTTCTGCAATACCATCTATTTTCTTATCAATTCTAATAGCATCTATTTTATTAACTAATATAGCTTTGTTAACATCAAAAGGAATTTCAGAAATAATAATTTTTTCTTTTCCTTTTTCTTTGACAACTTTATATTTAGATTTAACAATAATTCGACCTTTACCAGTTTTAAAAGCTTCTCTTATACCATTTTTTCCTTCACATATAGCCCCAGTAGGGAAATCTGGACCTTTAACTATTTCTAAAATAGTATCTAAATGACAATTAGGAGAATCAATTCTTTTTATAGTAGCATCAATGATTTCCCCTAGATTATGGGGAGGAATATTTGTAGCATATCCCGCACTTATTCCCATTGTTCCATTGACTAATAAATTAGGATATTTTGCTGGTAAAACAGTAGGTTCAAGTAATCTATCATCAAAATTAGGAGCCCATTCTACAGTATCTTTATCTAAATCACATAGTAATTCATTACTAATTTTAGAAAGTCTTGCTTCAGTATAACGATAAGCTGCTGCTGGATCTCCATCCATTGAACCATTATTACCTTTCATGTCAATTAAAATAGCATTTTGTTTCCACCATTGACTCATTCTTACCATAGCATCATATACTGAAGAATCTCCATGGGGATGATATTTACCTAAAACATCTCCAACAGTAGTAGCACTCTTTAAATAATTTTTATCATAAGTATTACCAGATTTCCACATGGCAAATAAAATTCTTCTTTGAACAGGTTTAAGTCCATCTCTAACATCAGGAATAGCTCTATCTTGAATAATTTCCTTTGCATAGGAAGCAAAACTTTTTTCCATGATTTCTTCAAGAGCATAATCTTCAATTTTTTTTAATATTTCTTGCATAACTAACCTTCTACTCTATAACTATCTTCCATAGTAAAGACAATATTTTCTTCAATCCATTCTTTTCTTGGTTCAACTTTATCACCCATTAAAACATTTACTCTTTTTTCTGCAAGAGCAGCATCATAAATATTAACACGCATTAAAGTTCTAGTATCTGGATTCATTGTAGTATCCCATAATTCATCTGCATTCATTTCTCCTAAACCTTTGTTTCTTGAGATAGTTGGTTTACCACTGTTTTCTGCAACAATTTTAAATCTTTCATCATCACTGTAAGCATAAAAATGTTTTTTACCATAATCTATTTTATATAATGGTGGTTTAGCTACATAAACTTTACCAGCTTCTATTAAAGGTCTCATAAAACGATAAAAGAAAGTTAATAAAAGAATTTGAATATGAGAACCATCGACATCGGCATCAGTCATTATAATAACTTTATCATAATTTGAATCTTCAGCAATAAAATCACTACCAATACCTGCCCCAATAGTATGAATAATAGTATTTATTTCTTCATTTTTTAAAATCTCTGCTACACTAGTTTTTTCGGCATTAATAACTTTACCTCTTAAAGGTAAAATAGCTTGAAACTTTCTATTTCTTCCCATTTTTGCAGAACCACCAGCAGAATCTCCTTCGACTAAAAATAATTCATTTATTTTAGCATTTTTACTAGTTGCTGGAGCAAGCTTTCCAGATAAATTCTTTTCAATTTTCATCTTGCCTTTACCATTTCTAGCTTCTTCTCTTGCTTTTCTAGCAGCTTCTCTTGCAACTTTACTTTTTGATGCTTTATCAACTATATTTAAAGCAATTTCTTTATTTTCTTCTAAAAAGAATTTAATATTTTCATATGTAACACTTTCGGTGATACTTCTAGCTTCTGGTGTACCAAGTTTACCCTTTGTTTGTCCTTCAAATTGTAATAAATTTTCTGGTATTTTTAAATTAATAACAGCACTTAAGCCTTCTCTTACATCACTACCATCAAAAGTATTATCTTTTCCTTTAATTAAATTATTCATTTTAACATAATCATTAAATGCTTTGGTTATACCTGTTTTAAATCCTACTTCATGTGTACCACCATCAGTTGTTTTAACATTGTTTACAAAAGAGACAATATTTTCATTATATGTGTCAGTATATTGCATAGCAATATTTACTTCTATATCATTTTTCTTCCCTGTAAAATTAAGAACTTTATGTAATACATTTTTATCTTCATCCATATATTCAATAAAATTAGTAAGTCCTTCTTCATAATGATATTTTACTTCTCTTTTATTATCTTCATCAATAACTTCAATAGTAACATTAGGTATTAAAAAAGCACTTTCTTGCATTCTTTCACAAATTGTTGTATAAGAAAAATTACAATTTTTAAAAATACTATAATCAGGCCAGAATGTTACAACAGTACCTGTTTTTTTTGATTCTCCAATAGTTTTAAGTGGAGAATCTACTTTTCCACCATCTTTAAAACGAATGTTAGAAATAACTCCTTCTCTATAAATAATTACATCCATTTTAGTACTTAAAGCATTTACAACAGAACCACCAACACCATGAAGTCCTCCACTTACTTTATAGTTGCCTTCTTCAAATTTACCTCCAGCATGTAAAATTGTATAAATAACTTCTGGTGTAGATTTACCACTTTCATGCATTCCAATAGGAACACCTCGACCATTGTCTGCAACTGTTATACTACCATCTTTATGTAAAACTATTTTTATATGATTTCCATAACCATTTATTATTTCATCTATAGAATTATCAACTATTTCCCAAACTAAATGATGAAGTCCTCTTTTATCAGTTGAACCAATATACATTCCTGGTCTTTTTCTAACTGCTTCAAGTCCTTCTAAAATTTTTATTGATGATGCATCATACTTTGTCATATTCTATTCACCATAACTATTGTAACATAGTAAAAAAATCCATTCAACTAATCATGGACATTTTTTTGACACTTACTTTTTTTTAAAAAGAAAAGAATAGACTTGAAAATCTATTCCATTAATTATTTATTAATTGTATAAGTTTCTCCAGATAAATCATCTAAATTATAATCATTGAACATTGGATATTCTACTTTTTCAGGAATTTCAGGTTCTGTACTTTCCTTTTTTAGAGTAGGAAGTTCAATATCTAATTCTTCACTAGTTGGTACACTTACAGCTTCTCTATTTTCTGGTAAATCTATTTTTGGCATTTCAATATTTTCTTCTTTTTCTGGAACATAAACAGAACTAAATACTTGAGGACCATTTTTATATGTTGATGAAGTATTTACATCAGGTTGTACAGGTGTAGATGGAACGGGATTAACTGGAATATCAATAACTGGTTCTGGTATTGGAGTACTAACTTGTTCCATTACTGGTTCTGTAAAACTAGGATTTTGTACTGTATTTGTTTCTAAGTTATTAATATTATTTATATCATGAGTTGGAACTTCATTAAATACAAATGGTTTTTCTTCAACTTTATCAAGTAATGGTTTATTTTCTATAGGAATTTCTTGATTAATAACAGGTTGTACTATAGGTTCACTATTATTTTCTACATTACTCATAATATTTTCTTCAGGATTATTTTGAACTACTGGAGTATCTACTACATTATTTTCTAAAACTACTCCATTTGGTTCTTGATTATTACTCATATTAGAATTAAGATCCACATTATTATTAACATTACTATTAATATCATTATTTATATTGTTATTAGTATTTAAATCATTGTTAATAACATTAGCATTATTAACATCCATTTGAGGAGTATTAATTACTGGTTGAATTTCAGTTTCAGGTACATTATTAATTACAGGAATATCTTCAATTTTAGTCACTACTATTGTATCATTTTCTAATTTTTGAGCTTCTGTTTGAACATTTGTAGCTACACTATCTTCTTTAAAAGCATCAGCATTATTAATTTGTTGTAATTTTTTAGTAGCTTCTATCTCCCTATGTTTTTGATCTTTCTTACCAAAGAATAATATAATTATAAAAAGCAATAATAAAACTGCGATTGATATCATTAAATATGTACCAAAATATTCATAACTATATAATTTATTTAAAAAATTTTCCATTTAAATAAGCACCTCTTTATTCTACTATAATATAGATTAACATAAAAATTGTATTATTTCAAGATTTTAAGATTTATTTTTATAAACTAAAACATTTTATCAATATTTTCTGGTACATTACCTCCCACTACTCTTGAAACTATTTTATCACTTTGTTCTTTTGATATTTTTTTACCAGTCATTTTACTCAAAGTATCAATAACTTCTCTTAATGTTTGTTCATCTTTCATATTTCCGTTTTGTAACTTTTGAGCTAATCCAATAATTGTATTTTTATCTACTTTAGTTTTCTTTTCAACTTTATTAAAAAAAGAATCACTTAAATTCATGTTTCACCTCTAACATATTATATGCCTAAGTAATTCTTTTGTTTCTTTTTATTTTTTATTGATTTTTTCTTCTAAAATAGATATTTCTTGTACTAAACTTTTATTAATTTCATATAACTTAGATATACTTGTATAAATAGCAAATACTATATAAAATAATAAGAAAATTGCTATTAAAAATAACATATTGGGAGCATCTTTAAAACCACATATATTAGCTATATATTCAATTATATTTGGGAATATTATTAAAATTAACATAATTAAAAATATTAATGTCCAATACATACCATATTTCATTGATATATTTTTATTTTTTATAGTTTTAAATATCATTATTAATCCAATAATTAAAAAAATAATTAAAAATACTCTTAAATTAAATTCCATTTACTATCTTTTCCTTTCAATAAAACTTCTTACTAACATAGCATATGATACTTTTACCATATAATAAATACTTTTTGTCGGAGTAACAAATGATTTTCCATGAACTCTTTTATGCATTTTAACAGGTATTTCTTTAACTTTATAACCATTTTTAATAACTACTAAAACTGTTTCTGGTTCTGGATAATCATTAGGATAATCCTCTGCAAACATTTTTATAATATCTTTATTTACTGCTCGAAAACCAGAAGTCATATCATAAATTTTTTTATTTGTTGTTAATTTTAAAATAAAAGATAATATAACATTTCCAAATTGTCTTATTTTAGTTGATTTAAATTCACTTAAATTTTTTATATATCTTGAGCCAACAGTCATATCACATTCACCATTTATAATTGGTTTAACTAAATCATTAATATATTCGGCATCATGTTGATTATCTCCATCAAATTGAATAGCTATATCATAATTATTTTTTAAAGCATAAATATACCCAGTTTGAACTGAACCTCCAATTCCTAAATTATGAATTAAATTTATTACTGGTAAATTATTTTTTTCACATATTTCTTTTGTATTATCTTTAGATCCATCATTAATTACAATATAATCTAATTTATAATCACAATTAACTTTTACTTTATCTAAATTATGACATACATCTAAAATATTTTCTTCTTCATTATAAGCTGGTACAATTACTAAAACTCTTTTCATAACATCACCACTTTTTTTCATCTTTTTTTATTAAATTAATTATAGCTTTAGCTTTTTCACTCCAATCATTTTCCTTAGCTTCTTTATCTAATAAATCAATATAATCTTTTTTATCTTTTAATGCCATAGATTCCTCTAATTTATTAATAAAATCTTCATGATTTTTACCAATTAATACTGATTTATATTTTAAACATTCTAATAAATTTGTTGTAACTATTGGTTTATGTAAAGCCATATATTCAAATATTTTAACAGGACTTGTAGATTTAGTTATATCATTTAATAAAAATGGAATTATTAATATATCACA
This sequence comes from uncultured Bacilli bacterium, assembly GCA_947589495.1. GTDB lineage: Bacteria > Bacillota_I > Bacilli_A > RF39 > UBA660 > SIG200. Next base: position 8,122 of record CANQAK010000004.1, read on the forward strand.
TAATTTAGCATAATATTTTAAAATTTTATAATCTCTTGAACCCATAAAATAAATATTTTTTTCATCATTTATATTTTCATCATAAGATTCATCATACTTAATTCCAAATAAAATTACATTATATTTATCAGTTTTAGCAATTTTTTTTATTAATTTATAATCAAACCATTTTGCTAAAGCACCATAATAACAAACATTAATTTTACCATTATTAATTATATTTAGATAATCTTTTTCAACTTGATAGTCATCTTTAAAATTTTTAAAAAAATTATAATCTACTCCATTAGAAGAAAATGCTAAATTAACTTCTCCTCTTTTTTTAACAACATCTTTTTTTAATTCATCTGCTGTTACTACAACATAAACATCTTTATTAGTCATTGCATATTCATATTTTTGAATAATATTTTGAGGCAATTCTTTAGTACCGGCAAGTTCTGGACTTAAATGATCAATATATTCATAAATAAATCTAAAACCATTATTAATATAATTTTTTATATCTTCTATAGTTAATTTCCAATCAGTAGAATAAAGTTCTATATATTTTGGTTTATTAATATTTTTTAACTCTTGCATAAGTAATTTATTTAATAAAATATTATTAAAATTAAATAAATATAAATTATTATCTTGCTTCTTTATTGTTTTTACTTTATCAGTCATTGTAGTTACTTCATATAAAAGTAAACATTTATTTTTAGCTAAATTATTTGCAATATGTTGAGGTCTTTGAAAAAGAGGAACATTATAACCAAAACTACTTCTCCATAAAATAATTCTGTCATAATTACTATTTAAAATATTTTTTATTTCTTTTCGATATTTATTTTTTTGAAAAAATACTTTAAAACTAATTTTATCTAAATAATTTGCTTTAATATAAGCATATAATTTTTTAAAAAATCCTATAAATCCATATTTTTTATAAACATTTACTAATTTTGATATTTTATCTTTCATATATTACCTCAATTTCTTATTTTTATTATAATTAATTAAACTCATTTAAGAGTTTTTTTGAATGAAGTTATAAGCATCTTTGCACATATCTTCTAAAGTAAATTCAGTTTTCCAATTTAATTCTTTTAAGGCTTTATCGGCACTTGCATAACAAGTTGCAATATCCCCACTTCTTCTTGGAGCAATTTTATAAGGAATTTTAACATTATTTACTTTTTCAAAAGTTTTAACTATTTCTAAAACACTATAACCTTTACCAGTTCCAAGATTATAAATAAATAAACCTTTAGAACAATTATCTAATTTATTTAATCCATTAACATGAGCTTTAGCTAAATCCATAATGTGAATATAATCTCTTACTCCCGTACCATCTGGGGTATCATAATCGTTTCCAAATACATTTAAACATTCTAATTCTTGATTAGCAACTTTGCATATATATGGCATTAAATTAGCTGGTATTCCATTTGGATTTTCACCAATTAAACCAGATTTATGTGCTCCGATAGGATTAAAATATCTAAATATACATATTTTCCATTCATTATCTGAATTATATAAATCATTTAATATTTTTTCAACAAATAATTTACTTGTTCCATATGGATTAGTAGTTCCACCAATTAGAGCTTCCTCAGTTATAGGAAAAGTTTTTGGTTCCCCATAAACTGTTGCACTACTACTAAAAATTAATGATTTAACATTAAACTTTTTCATTACACTAATTAAAACTAAAACTGTACTAACATTATTAATATAATATTCAATGGGTTTAGAAACACTATCTCCAACTGATTTAAAAGCGGCAAAATCAATTACAGAATTTATTTCATTTTCAGAAAAAATTTTTTCTAGTAATTCTTTATTAATCATGTCGCCTTCATAAAATTTAATTTCTTTACCTGTAATTTCTTTAATCTTATCTAAAACATCCCTTTTACTATTACTAAAATTATCAAGGCCAATAACTTCATAACCATGTTCTAATAATTCTACACAAGTATGACTACCAATATAACCACAACAACCTGTAACAAATACTTTCATATTAACACCTATCCTTTATTAATTTAATTATAACATATATTTAAAAAACTTCGTTATTAATTAAACGAAGTTAAAAATTAAAATTCATCTGGCCAAAAATAATCTTCTAACATCAAACATAAGCAATGATAAATTGGCAAATGATATTCTTGAATTTTATAAGTTTCCAATGCTGGAGCTTTTATAGTAATGTCTGCTATTTGTGATAAATCACTATCATTTTGACCAGTTAAAGCAACAACTTTCATACCTTTAGCTTTAGCAGTAATTGCAGCCATTACTACATTTTTTGAATTACCAGAAGTAGATATTCCAAAAAATAAATCACCTTTATTTCCATAACCCAATACTTGTTGCGCAAACGTTACTAAGGGATCTACATCATTTAGAAATGCTGTATTTAAACTTTCATGATTATTTAAAGAAATAGTAGGTAAAGCACCTTGTAAGTTGTTACAAAGTTCTTCACCATATTTTTTATTTTTCTTTATTTTTTTTATTAATGAATCAGGAATTTTTCTTTTTCTACAAAAAGATTTCATTAATTCTCCTACTATGTGATTAGAATCAGCAGCAGAACCACCATTACCTACAACTAAAACTAAATGATTATTTTTATAGGTTTGAACAAATAATTTAAAAACTTTTTCTAAATCATCTTTTATTACTTCTAATTCTTTATATCTTTTTATTAAATCATCAATTCTTTTCATTTAATATTTCCTTTACTCTATCTAATAAATCATATTCACTATTAACTTCATAATAAGGAATATTTAAATTACTAGCTAATAATTTATCTTTTTCATCATCACCAATTACACAAGATAAACTTAAATCAATATTGTATTTTTCTACTGCTTGTTCAACTAATAAAGTTCCAGGTTTTCGACATCTACATTTTATTTTTAATTCTTTTATTTCTTCTGGAAATCCACTATCAGGATGATGAGGGCAATAATATATATCATCTAAATAAGCACCACCCATACCAAGTAATGTTTCCATCTTATGATGAATTTCTTCTAACTCTTCAAAGGTTACTTCTCCTCTAGCTACTACTGGTTGATTTGTAATAACTATAGCTAAATAATCTGAATTATTTATTAATTTAATTGCATCAATAACATTATTGTTTAAAGAAAAATCATCTATATTAGTTAAAAAACCAACATATTTATTAATTGTACCATCTCTATCTAAAAAAATAGCTTTTTGTTTATTTTTTAAATTTCTTAAATATGGTTTATTATTTTTAATATCTTCAATTACTTGATAATATCTTTCTGGTGTTCCCATATCTTTAATATACTCTGGAGTATCATATGCATATAATTTTTTTAAAGGAATAAGTTTTTTTAAAATATCTCTATCTAAATCATACTTTCCTAAAGTATTAACCATATCTAAAACTTCTTTTTTTAAAATATGTATTCCAGCATTAACTCTATTCTTATAATATTTTCTTTCATCTTCTTTACTTAACCATTTATAAACTAAACCATCTTTAGCAAAAATTAAGCCGCTATCAAATGGATGACTATTTGGATGTGTACATATTGTGGCTAATGCTTCTTTTTCATTATGAAATTCTATTAATTTTTGAATATTAATATCAAAAATGATATCTCCATTTACTAATAAAAAATTATCATTTTTTATTATATTTTTTAAATAATAAAAACATCCAGCTGTTCCCAAGGGCATTTGTTCTTCAACATAAGTTATATTAACTCCAAATTCTTTTCCATCTTTAAAATGATTTATAATTATATCTTTTAAATGCCCTACAACTAATATTATATTAGTTAAATTATTATTTTTAAAAAACTCTATTTGATATTCTAAAACTGGCTTGTTATTAAGTTTGATCATCGATTTAGGAACATCTTTATTTATTGATGAAATTCTTGTCCCTTTTCCGCCAGCTAATATAACTACTGATATATCCTTAATCATAAATAACCCACGCTTTACATCCTTCTTCATCTATAGTAGGTATTACTACTTTTCCATTTAAAGTTTTTAACTTTTCAATTAGTGAATATTTTTCATTAGGATTACATAATATCATCATAAATCCTCCACCACCTGCTCCACTTATTTTAGCAGCTTTTCCACCATTTTCTATAACAAAATCATATAAATTATCTATTTCTTTATTACTTATAGCACTAGACATTTTCTTTTTGGCTTGCCAACTTTTATTTAATTCGTTAGCCATTTCATTAAAATTAGCAGTTAATAAAGCATTTTTCATTAATATAGCACTATCTTTAATTACATGCATTGCATTAATTGATTCTTTATTATTTTCTTTAGTATTTTTTATTTGATTATCAATTATTTCAGCACTTTTTCTGGATTTACCTGTAAAATATAAAACTAATTCACTCTCTAATTCATTCTTTATCCATCTTTTTACTCTTAAAGGTTCTATAATAACTTTATCTTTATGAAATTCCATAAAATTAAATCCACCAAAAGTTGCAGCATATTGATCTTGTTTACCACCACTTAATTTTAAATCACTTCTTTCAATTTTATATGCTAAAGATGCCATATCATAATCTCCTAAAGATAAATTAAGCCATTCAACAAAAGCTTTTAATATAGCCACTACCATAGTACTAGAACCACCTAAACCACAACCCATTGGAGCATCAGAATAAGTTGTCATTTTAAAAGATAAATTTTCTAAATTATAATCTTTTACTAATCTATTATATACTCCTTTATGTAGTAATACTTTTCCATCTAGTGTATCTAAAAATTCTTTGCTATCACTTTCAAAATGTTCATTTAAATCTTTAGCATCAATAATAATTTTACCATCATTAGTAGGTTCAATTGTACAATATGCATACATATTAATAGTAACGTTTAAAACTGCTCCTCCATAAATATCACAATATGGTGAAACATCTGTTCCACCTCCAGCTAATCCTAAACGGAGTGGAGCTTTAGCTCTTATAATCATTTTGAATCCTTCTTTCTTTATAAAACATATATTATTAAAAATAAAATGACAATATATAATAAAATTAAGAAAATAATACTTTTATGACTTAATACTACTTCAATTGGATCACCATGAGAACCATTTTCAATAATTAAACTATACATTTGAAGAATTATCATTATTAAAGGAACTGTATAAATTAAATAGTTATTACCAACATTTGCAACAACGTTTGGAACAATACACCACATACTATATGACATAACTGCTAGGCTTAAACATACATACATGTTTTTATCTAAAAATTCCTTATTATATAATTTTAAAGATTTTCTACTTTTTATTCCATTTTGAATAATTTCATTTCTTCTTTTACCAAAACCTAAATAAAATGCTCCAAACATAATTGTTAAATATAACCAATTAGATAACATGACATCAATTAAAACCGAACCATAATATACTCTTAAAAGGAAACCAAAAGAAATAATAGCAACATCTACTATGGGAATTTCTTTTAATTTTTTACTATATAATATATTAATTATAAAATATATGATAGGAATAATTATACTAGTTATTTTATGTGTAAAATAACTAGTAATTATATTTAGAAGAATAAATATAATTACTAAAAAAATTTCACAAATTTTGGCCTGTTTTATTGATATTTTTCCCGATGCAAGTGGTCTATTTTTTTTAATTGGATGTAATTTATCTTTTTCAATATCCATAATATCATTAATAATATATATAATAGAAGATGTAATTGAAAAAATTATAAATCCAAGTAAATCTAAAAATAGTAAATCTTTATTAAAAATACTTTGACTAAAAAATAAAGGTAAAAATATAAGTAAATTTTTAATATAATGTTTTACTCTAAATAATTTAAGATATTCTTTCATCTTTATTTCCTTTCTTAAATATTTTTTTATTAAATATAAATGTAAATAATATAACTATAACTGATATAAATGGTTTTGAATAAAACTCATCAAATTTAACTATTTCCACCATAAACATTAAAAGTAAAGTATCAATTATTACTGATAATATTCGAACTACAAAATATTTTACAATACGTATTATTTCATCTTTAAAACCTAATATTTTTTTTTGAAAAACAATATATAAATTTAAATAATAAGAAATTAATGCTGCTATAAAATATGATAATAAAGAAGCAAAAACATAATACATTTTTATATTTAAAAATATTTTGTATAAAATCAAATTAATTATAACAGTTGTTACACCACAAATTCCATATTTAATTAATTCTTTATTTTTTATTATTATTTCTTTTAATTTCTTCAAAAACTTTTTGATATTCTTCATAAATCCTTTCATTTGTACAAAAATTTTCTAATTCTTTTTTTGTTTTTATATATTTTTGACGATTATTTAATACTTTTATTATTTTTTTAGCTAAATCTTCTGGAGAATTAACTTTAGCTATTTCTCCCATTTTAGTTCTTTTAACAATTTGCCTTACCCCTGGTAAATCAGATGCTACAACTGGACAAGAACATTGCATTGCCTCAAATTGAACTAATCCCAAGGCCTCTAATGAATTAATACTAGGTAAAACAAAAACTCCTATTTTAGAATAAAAATCGTTTAATTCTTGATCAGATAATTTTCCTAAAAATTTAACATCTTTGATATTTTCTTCTTCAATAATTTTTTTTAATTCATTAATTACACTACCACCTGCAACACCTAAATAATCTCCAGCTATTTCTAAAGAATATTGGGGATATTTATCTTTAATTATTTTAAAAGCTCTAATTAAAACATCTATTCCCTTTTCTTCAACAATTCTTCCACAAAATCCTATTACTTTATTATTTCTTTTAACATTTGTTTTACTAAATTCTCTAAATATAGGTAATATTTCTATTTCTTTATTAATATATTTTTTAGCAATTCTTGAACTTTTGGCATAATCTTTTGTTTCCACAATTATTTTATTAGCCTTTTTTAAAGCTATATTATGGGAAAAATCCATAGTTTTAACAATAAAATTATTTATTAAACTAGGTGGTAAATTTATATCACAATGATAAGTTAAAATATTTTTCTCTGATTCAATTAAAGAAGAAATAAGTCCAGATTCTAGCATAGGTAAATGCATATTTACTACATCAGATTCCTTACTTAATTTACATGCTAAAGAAATGAATTTTGGACTTACTGTTCCTTTACTTATTTTCATAATTATGGGAGCTCTAATAACTTTTACATTATTAATTATTTCTTCATTAGGTAACTTTCTTTGATTATGATTAGAACAAAGTACAGTTACTTCATTATGCTCTGCTAATTTCTCAGCAATTTTTTTAGTAGTAACAGTAATTCCACTAATATAAGGATAATAATAATTAGCAATCATTAATATTTTCATGATTTAGCTCCATTATATTTTTTTATTAATTTCATATATTCTTTATTTGAAAGAGCATCATATTTATAAAAGCCATAAATTATTTGAGCATTTTTAGTTAATTTATCTTGAATATAAGTAAATTTTATATTCTTATCTCTTAAGTTATAAAGTCCACCTGGAAAATATAAATCTTTAAAACTATCATCATTTGTGCTTATAAAAATTTGTTTTTGCATAGATAAATCAGATAAATATAATAATTCAGAATCTAACTCTTTACTATTATTATATGAATCAATAACATTTGGAATATAAAAAGAAACATTTACAATTGCAATTAAACTAATTATATAAAAAGCTAAATTAGACATTAAATCTTTTCTTGATAGTAATGGAAATAAAACAATAAATGGTAATAAATATATTTGAGGATAATATCTAGCTTGCCATACTATTGGTAAAAATGGGATTGGTAAAACAATACCACCAACTAATAGTAAAAGAACAATTGTCCATTTGGATTTTTTGAGTATTAAATAAATAAGTTCTAAAAGGCCAATTGCAAATGATACACATAATAATCCTGAAAACCAAACACCAAAACCAGCAATTCTTAAATCGGGATATTTTAAATCTTTTAATTCATTTTGATGTATAAAAAAAGGTACTTTCATTTTTACATTGTCATAATTAATACTTGTTTTAGAAAATGTAGCATATAACCATTTTTCAAAACGATTATCTAAAACTTGAAAATTAACGGGTTCGTTATCATCTTCTAAATTAACACTTTTATTTCCTAATAAAGGATAAAAAGCATTATTATTTAAAATAGTATTTTTAACATAAGTACTTGAACCGATTAAAAGAACTCCAGATGCATAAACTAGTACAAAATACCCTATCAATTTAAAAACTACTTTATAATCTTTTTTGATAAGATTATTAATAATAATATATCCACCTAATAAACATGAAAATAAACCACATATAAATAAAGCTTGAAATTTTAAATTAATACATATTAATGTTGAACATATAAAAGTAATTAAATGATATTTATCTTTCATTTGAAAATCTTGATCATAAATCATATTAAATAAAGATAAAATAGATAAATATAGAGTTATTCCAACTACATCATCTAAATAATATGTTGAAAATTGTGATAAAAATAAAGGACTTAAAACTAAAGGAATCGAAATTAAACTAGCTTTTAATTTACTTTTAGACATTTTAAAAGCTGTTTCATAAATATTATAAAAAAGTACAATACTCAATATTAAATCAATACATTTACCAACTTCAATATTATCGAAAAAAGAATAAAATACTCCTGCAATAACTTCATATGCATTAGCATAATGTATTGCCCATAAATCTCCAGCTTTTGTATTATTTATAGGATTTAAACCATCAGCTAAAAGACCAATTAAATTTTTATGATAAGTATTACCATCCCAATAAAAATCATAATATTGCATACCTATTAAAGAAGTAAGATAAATTATAAATAATATAATTAGAATATATTTTATAAAAATTTTATTATTATTAAATTCTTCTTTAAATACTTTATGAATTATTATAAAAGATAAAATAATATCAAAAATTAAAGTATAGTTATTTATATTTATATTAATTATATAACCTAGTGTTGTAGTAGAAAGTATAGTTGTAATAATTATAAGTAAAGATACAGCTATTACTTTAAATTTTATGTCCTTAAAAAATTGTTTCATTATTCTCCTTTTTCTAAAAATTTATCTATAATTGCATCTACAATTCTTTCACTTGCATGTCCATCTCCATATGGATTAGATGCTTTGCTCATTTTTTCATAAGCAGCTTTATCTGTTAATAATTTTTTTGTTTCTTCATAGATTATTTCTTCTTCAGTTCCTACTAATTTTAAAGTACCTGCTTTAATTCCTTCAGGACGTTCTGTAGTATCTCTTAATACTAATACTGGTTTTCCTAATGATGGAGCTTCTTCTTGAATTCCACCTGAGTCAGTTAAAATAAGATAAGCTTTATTTTGAAAATTATGGAAATCAAATACTTCTAAAGGTTCAATTAATCTAACTCTATCAGAGTTACCTAAGACTTCATTAGCTACTTCTCTTACTTTAGGATTTAAATGAATTGGATAAATAACTTTTACATCTTCAAATTCATCTACAATTCTTTTAATTCCTCTAAAGATATGTCGCATTGGTTCTCCAAGATTTTCTCTTCTATGAGCTGTAAGTAAAATTAATTTATCACTTTCTTTTATCCATTCTAATTCGGGATGTTTATACTCTTTATTTATAGTTGTAGACATCGCATCAATAGCAGTATTTCCAGTTACATATATTTTATCCTCTTTAATATTTTCTTTAAGAAGATTTTCTTTACTTAAATTAGTTGGAGCAAAATACATATCGGTTAATGAATCAACCATTTGTCTATTCATTTCTTCTGGATATGGACTATATTTATCATATGTTCTAAGTCCTGCTTCTACATGACCTATAGCAACTTGTTCATAAAAAGCTGCAAGTGCTCCAGCAAATGTTGTAGTTGTATCTCCATGAACTAAAACAATATCGGGTTTTACTTCTTTTATAACTTCTTCTAAGCCAAGTAAAGCTCTCGTAGTAATTTCTGCTAAAGATTGACCTTGTTTCATAATATTTAAATCATAATCTGGTTTAATTTTAAAAGTTTCTAAAACTTGATCAAGCATTTCTCTATGTTGAGCTGTTACACATACTATACATTCAATTTCTTGTCTTTTTTCTAATTCTTTTACAAGGGGAGCCATTTTAATCGCTTCAGGTCTTGTACCAAAAATACTCATAACATTAATTTTTTTCATATCTACACCTCTTTTTTAAATTCTACTTTTTTTGGTTCATCTTCTTCTTTTATAACATCAATTTTATATTTAGGTCTTTCAACATACATTTCTTGTGTATAAGAATTATAATATTTGATTATTTTATTTAATGAATTAACTAAATTCATTTCTTTTAAATATTTATCCATAATTTCATAATCATAATCACTTATACTATCATTATGTGTAATTGTTATTAAATTATTATAGTATGGAATTGTATAAGGATATAAAGAATAATATTTAGCATCATTATTATTATAACTTATTTTTCTTCCAATAGCATACGCTAATAAAATATTTTTTTCTCTATTTAAATTGTTAAAACATGATAAAGTAAATATTCTGGACAAATTAGAATATATTTCAAAACTTTCTCCAAATTTTTCATCAGGGAAATATATAAAATTATTATAATTTTTTTGTAATTTTTTTAAATTTGCATTATTTATTTCATCTATAATAACAAAATAATTAGAATAATTATTAGCTAATAAATTTTTTAATTCTTTTATTTCAATATTCTCTGAATTAATATGACAACCTAATATTGGTCTTTTTAAATTATATAATTTATCAACATAAAAACTTCTTGAATATAAATTTCTAGCTTTAAATACTTGTTTAGGAAAATCAATTCCTTTAAAAAGTTTACAAATTTCTTCTTTTTTATTCATTAAATAATAATAATTTTCATCTATTTTAATATATCCATCTTCATTAAGATTTTTTGATGAAAAATTGATTTTCTTTGTACCTTTTTGTAAATTTACATCAACTGGTAATTTTAAAGCTATTTTTTTTAATAATTCTTCTTCATTTAAATCTAAATCTTTTAATATTAAATTTGGTCTTATTTCACACCATTCTGCTCTTTTTTTCTCATATTCTTGTAATAATGAAATTCTTAATTGTTGATCTTTTAATTTTTTAGTTTCTATTTCGTGACTCATAGAATTATCATGAATACGATAAAAATATAAAGGTTTATCTTCTTTAATATGTTTTATATGACCAGATTTAGATAAACGTAACCAATAATCATAGTCTTCAGCTCCTACTACATCATCTGCATAATGACCTTTTAAAATATTACTATCAACTTTTCTATACATAAAGCTAGCATTTACATAATTATCATTTCCTAATTTTAAAGGTTCTTCATTACGTAGTAATCTAATTATATTAGCTTTCTTAGTATCCCTATCAATATCTCTATACATCCCATAATAAGGTTTTCCTTTAGCATTTATAACATATACATCACCATATACTAAAGATGCATCTGGTTCTTCTAATAATTTTTTTACTAGTATTTCTATCATATTTTTAGACATAATATTATCAGCAGATGTCCAAGTAATAAAATCTCCAGTTACAAATTTATGTAAATGAGTTAAAGCTCTAGGTAATTTTTGATTTTTTTGAGTATATATACGAACATTTTTTATATTAGCATAAGGCTTTAATACTTCCATTAAATTATCTGTAGATCCATCATCCAATATTATTAATTCAATATTTTTATATGTTTGTTCTAAAATAGAATTAATCGATTCACGTACTATATTTGCATGATTATAAACTGGTAATAAAATTGATACTTTTGGGCCAGAATAAACTATTTGACTATTCTTTTTATAACCACTTGGAATATAAGTTACATTTTTAAAAAATAAACTTTTCTTTCTAATTAAGTATCTTTTTATTTTATTAATTTTTTCTTTATTTGAAGACTTTAAAAATCTTTTAATTCTCTCATTCATAAATTACTCCTTTACTCCTCCGTCTGTTGTTCTTTAAAGAAAACTTTTTTTACAAAAACATCGATTTTTAATTTTTTAGCTGTTTTAACTAAAGCTCTCCACCACCAATGTTGCCATAATTTGTTATTTCGATAAGTTTTATCTATAAAAGCATTTTTTAAATCTAAATTGTCATTAAAAATTAATTTAGTTGTTTCATTAAATAAAACTAAATATTGAATTGCAAACATTTCATTATCTAATATATCTTTTGAAACTTTTGAACCATTAGTTATATAATAATTTATTTTATTTTCAAATTCTTCATATATTTTTCTTATTGAGAAATTTTCTACAATATAATTTCGACAACGATTATTTTCTGTATAATAATTTTCATTTTCTAATATTTCTATAACTTTATCTTCATATAATTTTAATTCTTCTTTATCATAATTAAAATTCATTAAATCTTTACTTTCTTGAAAAGTTTTTATAATAGCACCAACTTTATTATTAATTACTTCTTTTTGACCTCCTACATCGGAACTAATTACTGGTGTATTCATAGATAATGATTCATAAGTAGTTAAAGTAATTCCTTCAAATAAGGCACATATAAATGTTAAATTAGCTAATTTATAATATTCTCTAATATCACTTTTTAAAGAAATTATTTTTACTACATTTTCTAAATTATTACTTTTTATATATTTTAAAATAGCTTCTTTTGCTTCGCCATCTCCAACCATTAAACAAACTATATCATCTCTTTTTTTAGATATATTTTTTAATACATTTAAAAGAAATAATGGCCTTTTTTCAAAACAAAATCTACAAGGATATAAAATAACTTTTTTATTTTTACAAAATTCTTTAGCTTCTTCATCAGTTATTTCAATAATATCAGGATTATATTTATCAGTGTCTACACCAATATACATTGTTTCTGTATTATGAACTTTTCTATGCATATCTTTATATAATAATTCTTCTAAATGTTTGTTACAGCAAAAAGTTTTATCTAAATAATTTGCAACTGCAACTGAATCTCTTGGAAAACCACCATTACGCCATGCATAATTTTCTACATGAATATAATCTAAAATAGGAATATCAGGAAATTGATATTTTAACCAAGGTATTAAATAATATCCATATAAACTACTTAATTGTAAAATTAAATCTATATTTTTACTAACAATTAATGATTTTATAAAGTTTGCCCATTCTCTTCTTTTTAAAAAGGTCGTTAAATCATAAAAACCATCAACAACATTTTCTAATTTTTGTCTTGCTTCATAATTACATATTTCCGTACTAACTACATAAATATTATAACCTTTTGATTTTAAATATTTAAAAATATTATAATTAAATAAATCAGCTCCCCCTATTTTATGCCAAGGTATCATACATAAAATATTTTTATTTTTTTCTAAAGTTCCTAATTTAATAGTTTCATTATTTGGTATTGTATTAAAATCATAATTAGAACTACTTGGGAAATTTTTAAAACTTGCATTTTTTAATTTTATATGATTTTCTTGAGTATTTTTATGCCATATTCCATAAAAATCAAAATGAACTACTAAAAAATTTCCATCAACTTTATATAAATTATTTTCTAATTTAATTATATTTTTATAAATGTCTTTACGAAAACAAAAACTTCTTGAAGAAAAATTAATTATTTTTTTTCTAGTAGATACTACTATTTTATTTATAGTTTTTTCATCATCGATACTAATAACATTTGTATAAATAACTCCAGGCTTTTTATAATAAGTTATATAACTATAATATGTTTCTAATAAAGTTCTATCTAAAAATGTTTCAAAATCAATTTTAATTAAATAATCTGTATCAAAATTATCAACTATATTTTCTAAATTATTTTTGAAAATAATTCTTGAATCATTAATATTATTTTCTTTTAAAAATTGTTCAAATCTTTTATTATTTTTTTTAGTTCCAATTATAACCCATTCAAAACATTCATAAGTTTGTTCAAAAATACTATTAATTGTTTCAATATTAAAAGTGGTAAAATCATCAATAAGAGTATATAAAGAAAAGAATGGTTTGATTTTTTTAGTAATTAACTTTTTAGTTAATACTTTACCTGGGTAATTATTAAAATTTATTAATTCTACTGCTTTTTTCATTTTTTTCACTTCTTTCATATATTACATTCTTTAAAATATTCATCACACAATTCTTTTCCCCCAATTTTTCTTATTTTTCCATGGTCTAACCACACAACTTTATCACACAATTTTTTTATAGATTCCAGAGTATGGGAGACATATAAAACAGTTGTTCCTCCCATTATCATATCCATCATTTTAGCTTCACTTTTAGCTTGAAAAGCAATATCTCCTACTGACAAAATTTCATCTACAATAAGTATTTCTGGTTCTACTATAGTAGCTATACTAAACGCAAGTCTTGCTACCATACCAGATGAGAAATTTTGAACTGGAACATCTAAAAAATCTCTTAATTCAGCAAAATCAACAATTTCATCAAACTTAGAATCAATTAATTCTTTAGAATATCCCATAACAGCACCATCTAAATAAATATTTTCTCGTGCCGTTAGTTGAGGATCAAAACCAGCTCCTAATTCAATCATAGGACAAATATTACCATATGCATTAACTTTTCCTTTAGTAGGTTTCATAACCCCCGCAACTACTTTTAAAAGAGTTGATTTACCAGCACCATTACTACCAATAAATCCTACTACTTCTCCTCTTTTTATTTTAAAACTAACATCTTTTAAAGCCCAAAATTCATTTTTCTTTTTTAATTCTTTTTTAGCTTTACGTTTTTTAGGATCAAACATATTTATAAAACCTTGTTTTAAAGAAAATCCTTTTTCAATTCCTAAATTAAAACGCATTGATACATTTTCTAAATTAATCATCATATCTTCTTGTTTCATATTAATCACCTATACATAATAAATAAATTTATCTTGATTTTTCTTAAATACAAACATGCCAATTAAAAGAGTACCAAGACCAAATATTAAACAATAAATCCAAACATTTATTGCTGGAATTTGATTATACAATATAATATCCCTAGAGAAATATATAAACCAATATAAAGGATTAAATTTAAATAAAAGTTGTAAATTTTCTGGAACAATAGATAAATCATACATAATCGGAGTCATATACATTAAAAGGGTTATAACAACTCCATATATATAAAACATATCTCTTAAAAAGACAGAAATTGTTGATAAAATAAAACCAACTCCTAAAGTAAACATAAATAAACAAATAAATGCAAATGGTAATAATAAATGATTTATATTTATTCCTGTCCCTGTTAAGAAAATAATAGCATATAAAGGAATTAATGTTAATAAAAAGTTAATTCCTACAAATAAACATTTTGATAATGGAAATATATATTTTGGAATATATACTTTATTTATTAATGAGAAATTACCAACAACACTACTCATAGCTAAATTACTGGCTTCACTAAAATAGTTAAAAATGACAAGTCCACTCATTAAGTAAACCAAATAGTTAACATCAGGATTATTACTCATTCTAAACATTTGTGTAAATACTAAAGCTAAAACGCTCATCGTAAGAAGTGGATAAAGTAAACTCCAAATAATACCCAATACACTTCTTTTATATTTTACTTTAAAATCACGACTAACGAGTTGAAATAATAAAAATTTATATTTCTTTATACTGTATATAATATTTTTCATAGATTCTCCTCTAACTCATTATTATTATACCAAAAGTTACCAAATAATACTAGAAATAGAAATTGTCCTAAAATAAATAGTTGTTTAAATCTTTTTGGTTCTTTAATCATTCTATATAACCATTCTAATTTTAACTTTCTAAAAATTTTTGGAGCTCTTTTAATATTGTTACTGAAAACATCAAATGTTCCTCCAACTGGCATAATAATTTTTATATCTTTAAATTTATCTTTATTTTCAATAATAAAATTTTCTTGTAAAGGACTACCTAATGCTACAAATAAAATATCTGGCTTACATTTAAGTATATCTTTTAATACTTCTTCTTTTTTAGTATACCCATTTTTATAACCAACTATTTGAATATTTTGATATTTTTTTTCTAAATTAATTTTAGTATTTTTAACTGATGATTCTTTAGCACCATATAAATATATTTTATATTTTTTTTCAATAGATTTTTGGCAAATACTTTCAACTAATTCAATTCCAGGAATACTTTTTTTAATATTATCACTTTTTAACTTAGAAGCTAAAACAATACCATTTCCATCAGGAATATTAAATTTTTCTTGATTAAATTCATTTAATACTTTTTTATTTTTTCTAAAATTCATTATTATTAAAGGATTAATATTATAAATTATTACTTGATTTTTACTTTCAAAAATTTCTTTTTCAATATCCTCCATACTTTTAGTACTTGTTTTAAATCCTAAAAAATATTCATAATCTTCTTTTAAACTTTTTTTATTAATATTACTTAAAGCATACCCTATAACAAAAGAAATTGGAATAATTGTACTAGTGGCATTTAAAATATTACCGGTAAAATAAGATGATACTAAAAAGTAAAAAATACTAAATATTAACATTAAATTTTCATATTTAAAATATTTTTTCATATTAAATATTGTTTTAAATCCCATATACATAAGAATTACAATATTTACTCCTAAAATTAAAATTACCCCCAATATTCCTAAAGCATAATATTGCATTACATAATCAGATTCAATATTAAAAATGTTCATAACTCTGTCATAACCAATACCTAAATATTTATCTAGCTTATTATTATTTAAACTTTTAACTCTTTTAATAACTTGCAATTCTAAAAATCTTGTATCATTTATCTTCGTTGTATTCATACTAACATAATTCTCATAAAATTCTCTATCTACTTCAATTGGATAATAAAAATTATAAAAATTAGATGAAATATTAAAATCATTTATATATTCTTTTAACTCTTCAATACTTAAATCACTTAAAATTATTGGTTCAGTTACTTCTTCAACTTGTTTTTCTGGTACTTCTTCATTAAACATATTATCATATAATACATTTCTACTTAATAAAGGACATACATTATATAAAGTTAAAGATAAAACTAATAATAAAACCATTAATATCCCATATTTATAATTTAATTTTTCATTTTGCATAAAAGAAGTAATTAAGTAAAAAATAAATGCTGCAATTAATATAATAAAAGTTGAATAAGAAGATATTCTTGTTCCTAAAATAAATAATGATAAGATAATTAAAATAACATTTATTATATTAAACAAGTTTATTTTTTCTTTTAATTTAATTAAAATTATTGGTAAATATAATACTAAGATGGCTGATATTTGATTTGTTAAATGAAAATATCCTTTGCTAGATGAAATAGCATAATCAATATAAGGAATAGTAAACCAATCAAATATATTATATGTTACTGGCTCAAAACTATAAGAAGTATAACCTATTTTAAATATATTACAAATAACTATTGATAAACTAATTAAAAAAGCAGATAGACTAATTAATTTATAAAATTTATCTTTATCATATTGTAATTTATAAATAATAAATATTAAAAAGACATTCATAAACATTTTAATAAAATATAATATTTCAGATGAATATCTAAATACTGTATTAAAAGGTATAGAAAATAAAGAAGCATTCCATAAATGTAATCCAATATAAATAATCAGTATAAAAAAATATATTAAAAGTAATTTACGTTCTTTTTTAGTAGCATACTTAAAATAAATAATTAAAAATAAAATAGTAATAAAACCTACTCTAATTAAAGTAGAAATACTATTATAAAATATATGTAAATCTAAAATTATAGAAAAAAGATAAAATATAAAAATATAATTAATTAAATTTTCTCTTGATAGTAGTTTTTGTAAATACTTCATTATTGCACCTCTTTTATACTATGTAATCTAATTATAACTTATAAAATATAAAAAAGAAAGAAATTCCACTATTTCTTTCTTTTATGGTCATATAATATATCTGTTTTTAATATAACAAATAAGATTAAAATCATTACTAATAAATATAATACTATTGCTTCATGATTATTACCAATTACATATAAAATTGAAATAACTGCAAAGATTAAATTAATTAAATAAATAATTAAAATACTTATTTTTGGAGAAAATTTCAATTTTAGTAATTGATGGTGAAAATGTTCTTTATCCGGAGCTCCAATATTTTCACCTTTAATAAGTCTTCTAAAAATAGCAAATAAAGTATCACATATAGGAATAGCTAAAATAGTTATTGGAATAATTAAAGATGTAAGAGTTGCTACTTTAAATCCTAAAAGAGAGATAACTGCTATTATAAAACCTAAAAATAAACTACCTGAATCTCCCATAAAAATTTTAGCGGGAGGAAAATTAAAAACTAAAAATCCTAATGTTGAACCTAACATAATTAAAGATAATATTATATCAAGTCCTCCTAATTTATTTAAAATAAAAGCTATAATTCCTATTGTTAAAAAATAAATAGTACTAACTCCAGCAGCTAAACCATCTAAACCATCTATAATATTTATAGCATTTGATATAGCTACTATAAAAAATGTTGATAATATGTAACTTATTAACATATTAAATTTTAAATGTATTCCTAAAAAAGTAATTTCATTAAAATATATTTGACCATATAATACCACTATTAAAGCCGCAATTATTTGAACTAAAAATTTATATCGAGCTCTAATTGGTTTAACATCATCAAAAATACCAATTAACAAGATAATAAAAGATCCTATTAGTATTGATAACATTTGAGTAGTAATTTCTCCATATAAAATATAACCTAAAAGAAATGCTCCAAATATTGCTAAACCACCTAGTCTAGGCATTGGCTTTTTATGAACTTTTCTTTCATTTGGAAAATCAATCGCTCCAACATGACGAGCAATTTTTTGACATATTGGTACTAATAATAAGCTAGTAATAAAAGTAATAATTATTATTTCTAACACATTATGACCATTTACATTCCAATACATATTTAAACACCTATTATTATTATACCTAATAAATAATAAAAAAGCCATAAAATTACTTATGACTTATCATTTATTTACTTTTTCTTCTTTTTTTTACTTTTTTTATCATCTTCAAATAAATCATACATTTCTGTATCATCATCACTAGAAATTATTTCTTCAATGTTATCTTTCTTTTTATCTTCTAGTGGCTTTTCTTCTTCAACTTTGTTTGTTTTTTCTTTATTTTCTTTCTTTTCTTTTTTGGGCTTTTTAATATCTTGATCATTTTTCAATACTTGTACCAATTTTTTCTTATTAACACTTAAATGTATTATACATATTACTGATAAAAGTAACGCTACTGAAAAAGCTATAATTATATATAAATATGTTTGATTTAATTTACTTAAATTATCTAATTGAGTAGAATCATATAAACTAAATGTCTTATTAATTGTATCATATAAGTAAAAATCTTTTTTACCAGTTTCAATATTCATTGCATAAACTATGTATGATTTTGAACTATTACCCATTTTACCTACTTTATAATTTTCTCCATCTATATCAAGAGTAGTTTTATCTATTCCTAAAATTTCTTCTTCAAAATCTAAAATAATTAATTTAATACTTGCCCCGGTTAATTCATTATATTTTTCATATTTACCATTACTATATACAAAGCTTAAAATTGTACCATCTTCTTTTTTTAACCCTACTAAAGTATAATCAATTTTAGGATTATAACAACCGGGAATTAAATTATCATTAATGGTTACATCTCTTTCAGTAAATGGTTCTTGACATAAATAATTATCTCTTATTTTAACTACTGTATAATTTTCTCCATCTACTTGAACATTAATAGGATTTTCATCAACTACATTAACAATTAAATTATATGTTTTAGATTCACCATTCTCTGCTTTAACTACAACTGCAATATTATTAATTCCTTCAACTACATTAACTTCTCCTGCTCCAGAAACACTTGCATAACCATCAGTAGGAGTAGCACTTATATTAACACTCTTTGTTCCTTCGGGAACATTTACAGTATAATCAAAAATATTTTTATCAAAGGAAGGAGAAATTTCATAACCTTCTACACTTAATGATTTTAATGTATTATCTTTTGATTTTTCTCTTGGTAATGAAACTGTTATTTGAATTGTTTGAGCACCAGAAACAGGACTACCATTATTATCACTAACACTAAAAGGGGTAACTGTAATAGTAGAGGTTCCCACATTTAAAGCACTCAATGTAATGCTATAAGAACCATTTTCAATCCATGCTCGATCTTCACTTACAGAAATAACAGAAGAATTAGAAGAAGTAATATTAAATCTTCCTATAACATTTCCACCATTTATAGTCAACTTTGTAGAAGAACCTTTAGTTAAATTTTTACTTCCTACTCCAATACTATAAGCAGCAGCTTCTACATTAGTTAAACCAATAAATAACATAGTAATTAATAACAATACTTTTATAAAATTCTTTTTCATTTCATTACCTTCCCATTATACTATTTTTTATTTTAACATAATCAGTAGCACCAATTGAATTATTATTATCAGCATCAGCTGCTAAACTTTGTGAAATATTTAATTCACTACCAGATTTTTCCATAATATAATTTTTGATTTTAACATAATCGGTAGCACCTATTCCACCATCACCATCGACATCCCCTTTTACAACAATTGTATAATTAGCAGTTTCACTACCATTACTAATTGTTATAACTTGTCCAGTTTTAATAATCGAATCATCACTAGCACCACTTACACTAACTGAATAACCATTTAATTTATTTTTAATATCAGATATTTTTGAATTTATTTCAAAGCCTATTAAACACCCTTGTTGTACTGAAACATTTATATTATTTAATGCACTATTTATACCAGCTGAATTATCAGAACTAGTTTTAACATTATCAGATCCACCACTTGCCCAAACTAATCCTTCTAAGATAGGACTTTCAGCACTACTACTTGCTCCTATATTAAAGAAATTAAATAATCCTTTATAAGTTACCCCTTTATAAGTAAATTCTGCTCCACTAGTAGCTTTTGAACCATTATTACCTGATTCTTGTTTAGCTAAACTAGCTAAATAAACAGGACTCATATTAGCAGTTTTTCCTGCTTCAACAAAGATATCAGCATAAGACATATTATCCAAGAAAGAATATTCTGCCATAAATGTTCCTTTTAAAACAGATTGAACAACTGTTGATGTATAATTATCACTATAAGTCAAAGATTCAAACATTAATATTCTTTCAGCATTTAAGAAATTTCTTGGATCTAAATAATAACTTACAGTTTCTCTATTAGCAATATACCAACCATTTTCAGTTTGAATACGACTTCCACTAGATAAATCATAATATTTATCTCCACCTTGAATAGAACTTAAACTTTTTTCAGCGGTAACAGCACTATTAAAATCTAAATTAGTATGAAGTGCTTTAAAAGTCCAATTTGGATAACTATTATGAATAAGTCTTAATTTACATTTATAACTTTCTGGAAATTGTTGAGTATTTAAAGCACTTTCAAATGCTTGATCAGATAAAGCATTTTGACATGAATTATCAATATCTTTTCCAGGTAGATAAGTATAATCTGGCATATTATTAAATACGGGAATAGTAAACTCAAGTGGTAAACTTAATAAATTATTTTCTTTATAACTTTTATAACTTGTGTATGCTTCTGAATATGGCGCTGCTAAATTAGCCATATATTGATGATTATATACTTTATATGATCCATTTGGATTAACATTAAATTTCTTTAAATAAGAAGTGAATTGTCCTTTACTTATATAAGAAGATGAAATAAATTTAGCTCCTCCAACTATTGCACTTTTAGGACTTGTCCAAGGTCTATCATAAATATCTCCTGAAACATTTCCTGATTCATCAATTAAAGATGTATAATCTCGACAAACATATCCTGTTTTAGTTCCTTCATAATATATTTGATACCATCCATTAGAACAAGAATCATTACTTTTCGTAATATTATTATTAACTAAACTATATTCAGCATTTTTATTTAATTTTTTAATTATTGAATAATTTGTACCTGCACCACTTCGTAAATTAACATCAGTTCCCACTATTTTTAAACGACTTTGAGCATAACAAAAATTCATACTTAGTACGAATAAAAAACAACTAAATAACATAATATTTAAATGTCTTATCTTCATGTTATACCAACTTTCTATAATATTTTATCACATTTTTCTATATAATTCGCTATTTAAACTGTTATTTTGACATTTTTTTCATCTGGTTTACATTTTTTCACTATGAATTTTAAAAAACTTATATTATAATATTACCTAAAGGAACTGATTAATATGCATAGAAATTTTGATGCCATTGACATTTTTTTTATCATTGTAATACTTATTTATTTCTTTATATTGCTTTTATTCATAGTAATTTTTATTGATAAATATTTTAATATTGATAAAGAAAAAGAAGTAAAAGTTAAAAAGAAGAAACCTAAAACTAAGAAAAAAAGTTCTGTTAAAAAAATTAATACTAAAAAACCAAGTATTAAAAATACAAAAAAAGATAAAGAAAAAACTATTCCAAGTCCAGTTAAAAATAAAGTTAAAACTAAAAAATCTTCAACTTCAAATAAAAAATTAAGAGCTAATAAAACTAAGAAAAAAACACCATATAAAAGAAATTATAAAAATAATATTTCTTATGTTAAAAATAATCCAAAAAAATAAAAATACGTCAAAATGTATTTTTATTTTTTTTATATTTTAATTAAAAAGGAAGTGATGAGTAGCGTTGCCTATTCCAAATTTTTTAGAGAAATTCCATTTTGAAAGGAGCACAAAGTGCTTTTATTAAAGTCTTTTTAGTAATTATTTTTATTTTGCTATACATTATTATTATATTAGTTATTAAAAACGGCCGTCTGCTTAATGTTGTTATACAACATTTAAATTAGCAATGAAACACATTTTCCAGACGGTGTAAAACTCACGCTTCCTAATATTTAGGATACTCTATTTTTATATATTACAATCTTGTTTTGAATATTAAACTGAAGAAGTTTAATATTTTTTCTAACTTTTTATGTAGAATGGATCGGAACTTGTCCCTGCTCCCCCTAATTCTATATCAGACGTTAGATAGAAGACTGGGCGAATCGCATACGTATATTTCAAGGTGTTGTCGCTGATTCCGCCAAACTGATTCACAAACCACGCTTGGTAGAAAGGGTCCGAGCTACTCCATAGACCAATTCGCGACATGGTCCATTCATAGTCCGATGTTGTTCCCCCATTTTTTGAAATATGCATCCAGCCATTGTTTATACATTTTTGATATGTTTCTTGCCCTAAACGCATATGACAATTTGTTACGTTTGCTTGATAATAGTAATCATGTAAATATATTAATCCTATTGGTGCAGTATCACTCATTTGTTTCCATTTCTGATCTGTTATTAATTTATAATCTTTATCATAATATTGGGGTGCATCTTGTCCAGTCTCTATTCTATATGTTTGATCTGCACTTTCGATTAATGTTTCCTCATAATCATATCCTATATCTCCATACCACCATTCTTGTGGCTCTATTTTTCCTTTTATTTCTTCATTTAATGTACTTAAGAATGAATTACCATTTGTATTTAATTCTTTAAATAAGTCACTTTCTGGCCATTCGGGACAATCTCCTCCTTCACAATAAACGTTAGTAGATGGGTCCACACTATATTTTGCATTCCATGCTTTTGTCCCTATGCTTTTTTGTTTCATCACTTTAATATTTCCTTCTGGAGTGATTCCAATGATTCGATACATTTCATTAGATCCTGATGCACAATTTGCTTGTCCTATTTGCTTTAGGCATATATAGTTATTTACATTTGTTCCTTGATATCTATACATTCCTCCAACTAAATCTATACTCAATCCACTATCTGCTTGACTTTGTAGTGTTTGTAATGTTTGTGGTACTTTATCAAAATATAAATAACAATATGATGTTTTATTTGTACTTACTGTTACTTTATTATTTTCCAAATCATATTCTAAACTGTTTTCTATTTTTTCTCCATTATTATCCATACATCCTGATTTTTCTTCATTTAACATATAACCTTCTCCTGGAAAACTTGATTCTTCTTTATACTGTCCATCTGTGCCTTTTACCATTATGGCAAACATACTATTTTTTTCTACATCTACTACATCTTTTAACTTTACTTCATCTAATTGTGTTTGATATGCCGTATGTTTATGACATATTAAAAAGGTACTTACTGTTAGTATTACTCCTATTACAAATATTACTGTAGTTTTTCTTTTCTCCATTATATAATTCACCTTTTCTTTTTGTTAATAACTTACTATTATTTATTAACTCATCTATCCTATATGGTTATTATATAATACCCCCCCCGGAGTCAAGTTTTAAAATTTATTTTGTTGTTAATTTTATGTTTTTTTTAAACATTCCATTTTTCTTGTGTCTTATTTTGACTGGTTTTGTCGAAAGTATTTACAAATAAAAAATCCTATTATTTAATAGAGACTTATGGAAGTGTTGGTACTGACGTCACCTTTAAACTGATTTTCAGGGGGATTTATTTCTCAGGAAAGAGGTGAGACGGTTATGAAAGCAAAAACTTTAAATAAGTTATTGTTATTAATAATAATAATTTTGTCCATTATTATTTTAATAGACAAATTAAAAGACGTCGTCCTTATAGTAGGATAACGTCTATCTAAATATATAATTTAGGTGACGTGAAATATCACGCTTCCTAATATTAGTATACTCTATTTTTATATATATTACAATTCTTTTTTGAATATTAAACTGAAGAAGTTTAATATCTTTCTAACTTGCTATGTAGAATGGTTCAGTTGTTGATCCTGCTCCTCCTAATTCTATATCGGATGTTAAATAGAATACTGGACGAACCGAATATTCATTTTTCAAGCTGTCCTTGCCGACACTGCCACTCGAAGTCACACGCCACGCATAGAAGTAAATACTTGAGCTTTCAGCTCGACCTATACGGGACATGGTCCATTCAGCTTGCTCGTTATCCGTAAATGAATTATCATTTTTTGATATGTGCATCCAACCGTTATCTTTACATTGTGTATGTGTATTGTTATCATAATGACAGATATTTGATGTTGATTGATAATAATAATCATGTAAATATATTAATCCTATTTTTGCTTTGCTATTCATTTTTGCCCATTTTCCTGTTTCTATTGCTCCTTGTTTTAGTTTTGGATAATATTGACTGTCTACTTGACCTGTTTCTATTTGATATATTTCATCTGCTGTTTTATTTGCATAATCATAGTTTATATCACCATACCACCAATCCCAATCTTCTATTTTATTTTTTATATCACTAGATAAATTACTTAAGAATGAATCACTATCTGCGTTTAATGTTTTATATATTTCACTATCTGGCCATTCTGGACAGCCACCATCATCACATTTGTATTTCTCTGTGGACGTTTTTTCATCATATTTTGTATTCCATACGAATGTATTTGTTCCATTATTTGTATATTTTGTTTGTTTCATTACTTTTATATTTCCTTCAGGAGTGATTCCTATGATTCGATACATTTCATCTGTTTTTTCTTTACAATTTGTATTATTTAAACTTCCTAAACAAATGTAATTATTTACATCTGCACCTTGGTATCTATACATTCCTCCAACAGGATTTGTACTTAAACCACTGCCTTCTTTTCTTATATCGTCTACTGACAATTGTTTATCAAAATACAAATAACAATATGATGTTTGCCCTGTACTTACTATTACTTGTTGACTATCTTCATCATATGATAAACTATTTGGTATTAACTCGTTATTATTATCCATACACCCTGATTTATCTTTATTTAGTTTGTAACCTTTTTCTGGAAAACTATCACTTGGTGCATATTCTCCATTTTCTTTTACCATTATTGCAAACATATTATTATCTTTTATATCTTTTAATTTTACTTCATCTAATTGTGTTGTTTGATATGCCGTATGTTTATGACATATTAAAAAGGTACTTACTATTAACATTACTCCTATTACAAATATTATTGTTGTTTTTCTTTTCTCCATATTATATAATTCACCTTTTCTTTTTTGTTAATAACTTACTATTATTTATTAACATCTCTATCTTATAAGGTTATTATATAATACCCCCCCCCGGAGTCAAGTTTCAATTTTTATTTTGTTGTTAACTTTATGTTTTTCTTGTGTCTTATTTTGACTGGTTTTGTCGAAAGTATTTACAAATAAAAAATTCTATTATTTAATAGAAACTTATGGAAGTGTTGGTACTGACGTCACCTTTAAACTGATTTTCAGGGGGATTTGGTTCTTCAGAAAAGAGGTGAGACGGTTATGAAAGCAAAAACTTTAAATAAGTTCTTGTTATTAATTATATTAATTTTGTTACTATTTATTTTAGTAGACAAATTAAAAGACGTCGTCCTTATAGTAGGATAACGTCTATCTAAATAAATAATTTAGGTGGCGTGAAATATCACGCTTCCTAATATTAGTATACTCTATTTTTATATATATTACAATATCTTGTTTTAGCATTTACATTTCAAAATTATAAAAAAAATAATTTTACTTTGCTAGTAAAATTACTTTAATTAACATCATAATTATAGACACCATGAATTTTTAATAAATCGTTTTCAGTAGGTTGTTCTACAACATACTCTTTATCTTCTTTAGATACTGTAAATGTAATTGTATAATCTACTTTATCAGTAGTATCTTTCATTTTATCTAATTTAAAATCCATATATTTTTCAACACTATAATCGCCATTCTCATCATTAAATTCTTCACGATTATTTTCTAAATATATTGAAGCATCATCTTGAGCTTTATATAAATCATATACAGTAATTTTTACAGTAACATAACTTACATCATTATCATATTCTTCCTCTAAAATTTCATAACTTAGATCTTTATATTGTTTTTTTAAAATATCACGATATTTATCTTTTTGAGATTCACTTAAACTTTCTTTATCAACAACACTTTCTAAATCAACTAAAACTTCACTATCTAAAGATTTATATTTTTTTAAATAAGTATCAACTGCCCCTCTTGCAGTATCTTTTCCACAACCAGTAAGAAGAACTAAAACTAGAAACAATGCCCATAACTTTTTCATTAAATCACATCCTAGTTTTATTATTTATCAAAAAGAAAAAATTATACATTATTATATGATAATTTAATTAATTCATATATATGTAGTTCTTTTTCTGAAAGGGGTAAACTTAACTTCTTTTTCATTAATTCATACATTTTATTAACATCATCAATTAATTCATCAAACCATTCTAAATAAACATACTTAAGTTTACTAAACTCTTTTCTTTTAAACATATTATCTATTTCTAATTTAATTATTTTTTTTATTTTTAATTCTTGTCTAGTTTCCCTATTAACAACATCTTTCTCAATAATTTTATAATCTATTTTACTTAAACTAACATTATAAATAAATTCATTAATATTAAGTTCATCTTCCATTATTAAACTACTTTTATTTATAAGTTTACCATTTTCTTGAAATTCTAAAGCTATATTATTTTTACCATCACTAAATATACATGTATAAGCTAAATATTCATTTTGTTTTAATTTAGTTTTATTTTCTATCTTTTTTAGAAATTCTTCTGGTACTTCAATAATCTTTGATATCATATTATTTATAGTTTTAGAATCAACATGTATCAAAGGTATTTTTTTAACATATTCAATTGTATCATCTTTATCCCATTCATAAAACATACAATATTTTTCTTGAAAATTTAAAAGTACATCATAATAATAGTCCATTTTTCTTTTTCCTTCCTAATAATATAATTATAATAATACTTCCAATAAAGAATAAATCACAATAAATACTTCTAATAATAAAATAAACAAATTCAAGAAAACTATACCCTATAATAAATAAATTTAAATATAAAATTATAAAAAATAACCCAATTACAGCCATAATAAAACTAATTAAAAACAACATTATATAAAACATACTTATCAATATATTTTATTTACAAATTAATAAAAATATTATATAATTAAATTAGGTGATAATAATATGGATTATATAACATGTATAATATTAGGACTTATTCAAGGAATAACTGAACCACTTCCTATTTCTTCAAGTGGACATGTATTTTTATTTAAAAATATGTTTAATACTACTATTTTTAATGATTCTTTTAATTTTGAAATTATTTCTAATTTTGGTTCATTTTTAGCTATACTATTTATTTTTAGAAAAGAAATAATTACCCTTATTAAAAATTTCTTTTTATATATATTTAGTTCTAAAAAAAGAAAGAATAATAAAAATGGTTTTGTTTATATAATGAAACTTATTATAAGTACTATACCTGTAGGTATAACTGGTATACTATTTAATGATTATTTAGAAACTCATTTTAATTCATTAAATATGTTAGCATTTACATTTTTATTTACAGCTTTAATGCTTTATTTAGTTAGAAATATTAAAGGTACTAAAAATAATGATGAAATTACTTTTAAAGATGCTATAATAATTGGTTTATTTCAAGCAATTACAATTATACCTGGAATAAGTAGAAGTGGTACTACTTTAGTAGCATGTTTACTTTGTAAATTAAAAAGAGATGATGCTTTAAAATATACTTTTATGTTATATTTTCCAGTTAGTTTAGGAACTATGTTATTAAAAGTACCAGAATTAATTAATACCCCAAATAGTTTATTAATGCCTTATTTAATAGGAATGTTAATTGCATTAATAGTAACATATTTATCATATTTATGGTTAAGTAATATTGTTAAAAAAGGTAAATTATGGAAATTTTCTATTTATTGTTTATGTTTAGCTTTATTTATCTTTATATATTTTAGATAGAACTTTATGTTCTATTTTTTTTTAATAAAAAAAGGGAGTTAGTTAGACTCCCAGGGTTAAGTTAAGTCTATTTTAACGTCTTCGTTGACGAGTAAATAAAAATTCATTTACTTATAGTATTTTATAATATTTATTATTATTTGTAAATCCTAAATTTTTATACACTTATATTGTATCAATTTTATTGAATAATGTAAAATACTTTTAATAATATTTCATAAAAAAAGGGAGGTCGTTACTTCTCCCAGGGTTAAGTTAAATCTATTTTAACGTCTTCGTTGACGAGTTTTTTTTATTTTACTTATTTAGTATTTTATGAATTTGCTATGTAGAATGGTTCTGAGGTTGTACCTGCTCCTTCTAACGTTATATCAGAGGTTAGATAGAAGACTGGTCGTACATCATTCTTAGCCTCTAAGCCGTTTCCGTTGACACTGCCTTCCTGATTTACGATCCACGTATTAAACCAATCGTACGCTCTATCTCGACCAACACGAGTCATCGTCCATTCATAATTCGACGTTGTTTCTGCATTTTTACTCATATGCATCCAACCATTATCTTTACATACTCCAGATTGGTTAGTTTTAGGATGACAATTATCTGATGTTGATTGATAATAATAATCATGTAAATACATTAATCCTATTTTTGCTTTATTACTCATTTTTTGCCATCTTCCTGTTTCTACTTCACCAGTTACCCTTTTTGGATAATAATGGCTATCTAGTTGACCTGTTTCTATCTTCCAAATCTCTTTCGCTGATGTATTTGCATAATCAATATATATATCTCCATAATACCATTCCCAGTCTTCAATTTTATTCTGTATTCCACTAGTCAATTTACTTAAAAACGAATCACTATTTCCGTTTAATGTTGTGTATATAGTACTTGCTGGCCATTCCGGGCATCCTCCACCTAGTCCACATGTTGAATCTTTATAGTTTGTATTCCATGCATATTTTCCTATACTTGTTTGTTTCATTACTTTTATATTTCCTGATGGTGTTACTCCTATAATTCTATACATATTATCATCGTAGCCATTTTCTTTTGCACTAGTACATTCATTTGATCCTACTCCGCTCAAACATATAAAGTTGTTTACATTATTACCTTTTAATGTGTCTGTTCCTTGATATCTATATATTCCTCCGACTAATGTCGAACTTAATGTTTTTGTTGTATCTTTACTTCTTAATGTGTTTTCTAAATCTGTTACTATTGTAAATGGTTCTTCTAATGTTCCTTTTCCTTCTACTTCTATATCATTTTTCAAATAGAAAACAGGGCGAACCACATACATATTGTTTAACTCATTCCCGCCAGCCACAACACCATTCGGGTTCACACTCCACGCACGGAAAATAGAACCAGTGGTACCACTCCGACCCTCACGCGACATAGTCCATTCTATATCAGATGATGTTCCTCCATTCTTTGATATATGCATCCATCCTTGACTTACACAATCTTCATAATTATTATTTTTTGTGCTATGACAACTCTCTTGGTTTGCTTGGTAATAATAATCATGTAAGTACATTAATCCTATATTGGCTTTTTCTTCCATTTGAATCCATCTTTTGTCTGTTACTTCTTCTTTATTATTTGAATTATGTCCATAGTATTTTGTATCTTTTTGACCTGTTTCTACTTGATATACTTCATTTGCTATTAGTGTTCCTACAAAATTAAAGTGCATATCACCATACCACCACTTTTGGGGTTCTATTTTATTTTGTATATTTTTATCTAATGTATTATAAAATGTATTATTTAATGTTGTAAATATATCACTTTCTGGCCATTCTGGACAACTATCATCTCCACACTTTGAATCATTAGAATTTTCGTTCCATCTATATTTACTTGTTCCACTATTTGTAAATTTTGTTTGCTTTATTATCTTTATATTTCCTTCTGGTGTTACTCCAATTATCCTGTACATATCATCACTTTGATTTAAACAATCACTTCCTAAACATATATAATTATTAACTTTATCATTTGTTCCTTGATATCTATACATTCCTCCGATTAAAATTTTACTTAATGTATTTGTTGTGTCAACTTCTCTTAATTGTTTTACCATTTTAGATTCTTTGTCAAAATATAAATAACAATAGGATGTTTTATTTGAAATAAGTGTTACTTTATTACTTTCTGAATCATATGTTAAACTGTTTTCAATTTTGACTCCATTATTATCCATACATCCTGATTTTTCTGTATTTAATACATAACCTTTTTCAGGAAACGTCGATTGTTCAGTATATTCTCCACTATCATTTTGAAGCATTATCGCAAACATATTATTTTTTTCTACTTCTTTCAAACTTACTGTATCCAATGTTGCATTTGCCGATTTATTTTTGTTTATAAAAACTATACTTGTTGTTAATAATAATATTAATATAGAAATTATTCCAATTTTTTTCATGCAACTTCTCCTTACATCAAATTTGTTTATCGTATTATGTTACGAGTTTCAACATAATTATAATCGTAAAATGCTACGATGTCAATAAGGAGTTTAAAAAATATGAAAATAGATGTTAAAAAGTATAAAACAAATGAAATATTTAAGTTTATAAGACAAGCTACTAATTTGACTCAAGAAGAATTAGCTAAAAAAGTTAATATTAGTAAAAGTTCTATTGAGAAATATGAATATGGTACTGTTAATTATACATTTGAAACGCTTGTTAAAATAGCTAAAGCTTGTGATTTAGATATATTTATAGTAAGTAAAAAGAAATAGGTTACTATTTCTTTTTACTTACATATAGCTAGATAATATTTCTTTTTACCTTTTTTAATTAAATATACTTTATTATCTATAGCATTTTCTTTTTTAACTAAATATGTTGGATCATTTATTTTTTTATTATTTAAACTAATTGCATTACCCCCTACAAGTTCTCTTGCTTCTCTTTTACTAGAACATATTTTACTATTTACAAGTAAATCTTCTAAAAGACAATCTTCTTCTAAATCAATATGTTCCATGTCTTTAAAATTATTTAAGATATCATTAGCAGATAATTTAGTTATATCTTCACTAAATAAAGCTTTACTCATTATTTTAGCTTTATTAAATTCTTCTTCTCCATGTAAGAAAGTAATTATTTCTTTAGCAAGTATTTCTTGAGCCATTCTTTTTTCTGGTTCTTTTTTATGTTCTTCTTCTATTTTATCAATTTCTTCTTTAGATAAAAATGTTAACATCTTTAAATATTTAATAACTATTTTATCACTAGTATTAATTAAATATTGGTATAATTCATAACTAGATGTTTTATTTTTATCAAGCCATAAGGCATTGCCTTCAGTTTTACCAAATTTAACTCCATTAGCATCAAGAACAAGTGGCATAGTCATACCATATAATTCAACATCTTCTTTTTTACGTGCTAATTCTATACCAGTTGTAATATTACCCCATTGATCTGATCCTGCAACTTGAAGAGTAACACCCTTATCTTTATATAGTTGGACAAAGTCCATACCTTGTAAAATAGTATAAGCAAACTCACAAAAAGTAATACCTGATTCTAATCTTCTATTAATAATATCTTTATCTAACATATAATTAACATTAATATATTTACCATAATCTCTTAAAAAATCTAAAACTGATAAATTTTTAGTCCAGTCATAATTATTTACAACTTCAAAACCAAATATTTCTTTTGCTTGACGAGTCAATCCTTCAACATTTTTTTGTACAAGTTCTTTAGAAATCATTTGTCTTTCATTAGATGGTTTAGGATCTCCGATTAACCCTGTTGCTCCCCCAATTAATAAAATAGGTTTATGACCGTACTTAGCAAGCCTAGAAGCAATTAAAAATGATGAAAAATGACCAATATGCATTGAATCTGCAGTGGGATCAGTTCCAATATAAAAAGTTAATTTCTCTTCATTTAATTTCTTTTCTAAAAGAGGACTACTAATATCTTTAATAAGTCCACGCCATTTTAAATCTTCAAAACAATTCATAAAAAATCTCTCCTTTAAAATAAAAATTCATAAATTAAGATTTAAGGACGAATTAATATCCGCGGTACCACCTTAATTTATGAATTAAACATACACTTTATTCTTGTAACGTAAGAAAACGATTTAGCTCCAGAGTCGTAAATTCCATCAGCACTAACAATTAAATTATACAATTATTTTCTTTAAATAGCAAATTATATTAATTTATTCCATCTAAACAATTATCATAAATCCATTTTTACATTTCAATATCAACATTATGATAAATTTCTGTTACATCATCAATAATATCTAACATATTATAAAGTTTTTTAAATGTTTCAGCATCTTCACCATCTAAAGTAATTTTTTCTTTAGGAAACATTCCTACTTGATCTATTTCATATTCTACATTAGGAATAAATTTTTCTACTACATCTTTAACTTTATCATGATCATTTGGTTTCATAGTAATAGTTACTTCATCATTTTCTACTTCATAATCAATTATTTCTATACCTTCATTTAAAAGATTTTCAAATAACTCATCACTTTTATCACACTTAAATGTTAAAACTCCAATATAATCATAATTATATGAAACAGAATTAGTTACTCCTAAACTTTTACCTACTTTATTAAAAGCAGCCCTTACTTCTCCAACAGTTCTATTAACATTATCTGTTAAACATTTAATTATTAAGGTAGATGCTCCAGGACCAAATCCTTCATAAACAACTTCTTGATAGTCTTCATTAGATCCACCTTTAGCTTTTTCAATAGCTCTATTAATAATATCATTAGGTACTTGTTGTTTTTTAGCTTTTTCTACTATTCTTTTTAAAACAATATTAGAATCTATTTCAGGTACCCCTTTTTTAGCAGCTAAATAAATTTCTTTAGCAAACGTAGTATAAATTTTTCCTCTAGCTGCTCCCGTTTTTTGTATACTATACTTTCTTACTTCATATGCTCTTCCCATAAATTCCTCCTATAAAAATTTTAAATTTCTTATAAAATCATAAACAAAATGTTTATTTTTAGTATATTTTTTAACATATTTTATTTCATCCATAATTTTATAAATTTTAAAATAAGTAAAATTCTCTTTAATCATAACATATTCTAAAGCTTTTATAATAACATCTTTATTATTTTCTGCTCTAAAATATTTTTTTACTTTAGTGATTAAATCAACATTTACTTTCCTCGCTAAAGTATTATACCAAAACATTGAGTGTTTTTTAAAGATAAAATTATATCCATCATAATTTTTTAATAATTTTAATGTATCATAATATCCTAATTTAATATTTTCATTTATTTTACTTTTATTAACATTTAAAGTACTTCCTAAAAATCTTGAAGGAGTAATTTTAATTACTCTATCTTGATATTCTTTTTTTACTTTTTGACTTTTACCAATCCCTTGTATTTCTACTGAATATATTTTATCATAACCTTTTTCTATTAACATATTTATAGGGTTATTATCATAAAATCCTCCATCAATATAATATTTATTATCAATAAATTTTTCCATTTTAAAAATTGGTAAATTACAACTTGCTAATATATATTCTGGTATATGCCCTTTTTTCATATCTTTTTTAAACAAATAAAGGGGTTTTAAATCATTAACTCTTACAGTTACGAGTCCATAATCCATTTTACTTTTTCTTATTTTTTCTTCATCAATCATTTCTTTTAAAATATTTTTTAAATTTTTATTATCAATTCCTTTATTTTGAATAATTAAAGTCATTTGTTCAATTCCATAAATTAATTCTTTAAATTTATCTTCATTATTAACACTTTCTGTATATTTAGTATTAAAATTTAATAATTCTCCAATATCAACATTTTTCCAAAAATTATATAATTCTTGTTCCATACCACTGACAATTAAAGCAGCATTAAAAGACCCAATTGAAGTACCTACTACTCCATCAATATTTATTCCACATTTTTTAAAGGCTAAATAAGCCCCTACTTGATAAGAACCTTTAGTTCCTCCGCCAGCTAACACAAGTCCTGTCATAAATTACCCCTTAATTCTTTTTATATATAATAATGGTTTAGCTAATATTTTTTGAACTTTTCTTTTTTTACCAACATTATTTAATCTTCTATAATAATTATATAAACTATCATTTCTATAATGAATTATATTTTCTAAATTATCACTATCAGATAAAATTGGACTTAAATAATCTTTATCTAAAAATATTCTGGATAAAATATATCTTAAACTTATTCCATAGTTTTCTAATATCTTTTTTAATAAATCATCATAAATAATTCTTCCATCTTTACCTAATCCTACATTAAATATCTTTTTATTTAATTCTTTTTTATAATCAATAGCTTTCACAAACGCATAAGCAGCATCTTTATTAGTAGTAACTTCCACTAGTAAATTTTTCTTTACATTATACATAAATGGTAAATCTTTAATATTATTTAATACTAATGGTAATCTAAATATTGTATAATTTTTTAATTTTTTAATAATTAATTGTTCTGTTAAATATTTATTATAACTATAGTTAGTTAATGATGAAGAAATAACTTTTTCTTTAATACTTCCACTTAAACTACTATCATATAGTGAAGTAGTTGATGCATATATTAAAAAACATTTTTCATTATAATAATTAATTGCTTTAATTATATTTTCTGTTCCATTATAATCAACTATTTCACCAACTCTTTTATTAAAATCACTTAAAGGTGGCATAATACTTGCTAAATGAATAATATAATCATGTCCTTTAACTAATGCTTCAATTAAAATAGAATCATTAACATCTCCATAAATAATATTTATTCTTCTTCGATATTTTTTTAATCTTTTAATAGTTTTCTTATTTTTTAAATCAAGAGCAGTTATTTCATATTTACCTTCACTTAATAAATATTTTATTACTTCTAGTCCTATACTTCCAGCAGCTCCTGTTACTAATACTTTTTTCATAAATTTTCACCCAACACTTATATCCATTTTATTAAATAAGTTATAAATAATACTATTATACCTACTATTATACCATAACCTGTCTCTTTTTTCTTTAAAGAATTTTTAATTTCTCCATATAATTCAAATATTAAAATATATAAAAGCATTCCAAATGTTAATGCAATTAATATACTTATAATAAATTCATTTAATGAACCAAATATCATAATAAAAATAGCCCCAATAAAAGAACTTAAACATAAAAGTATTATTAAAAATTTATTATTACTTTTATTATTAATTAAATTACCTATTTGAAACCCTAATGGTATATTATGTAAAGAAATACTTATTGCCATTAAAACCCCTGATAAAGGTTCATTTAAAGCAATTGTGTATAAGGTTACTCCCTCGATTAAATTATGTATAACTAAAGCAACCATTGTAATAATACCTATATGTTCTAAATGTTCTTCTTTAACAGTTTTATTCTTCGTATGTTCATGAGAATGATGAGGAATTAATTTATCTAACAATATAAATATTATAAATCCTAATATTAATGGAATAATTAACAATATATTATTAAATTCTAATAATTCATCTAATAAATCAAATAATAATAGTCCTAATAATACAACAAATGCTAAAGACATTGTAAAATTAAGCATTTTTTCTTTATGTTTTACATTTTTTAAAACTATTATTCCTACTAAAAAAGAAAGTCCTGTTAATATAGCTAAAATTAAACTTAGGGCCATAAATATCACCATTTAAATTTTAACACTATTCAATAAAAAAAGATATGGTAAATCCATATCCTTTATTAAACTACTTATATCTTTTACAATCTTTTACTTCAAATTTTACTTCTCCAACTGACTTTTTACCAGCGTTATTACTTTGATTATAATCTCGGTAATTTCTAAATTTTAATGAAATATCCCACTTATGAGTAGTTATTTCTCTTGAACTTGCATTATTTTCAATAGATATTTCTCCGATTTTATATGAAGTATTTTCAATAATATCGACATCATATGTATGTTTAGCAGTAACACTATTTGTTGTTATATAACCATCTAACTCTAATATTAATTGATTATTTAAAGTAGCCATATATCCTCTGTCATCTATATACTTGTTTTGGAAACTATTTTCTTTAGCAGTATAATTAACATAATAAGTACATATTGTTCTATCTTTATTAGAAGTTAGTGATATTGAAGAACTTGTCTTTTCACTTGTAATGTCTATGTGGTCATTAGTTCCAACATTTTCTTTAGACATTTCATCATCAGTAACTAATAATTTTACTTCTCCACCATTAGCTAATGTAACTAATGCATCTACATCCCCATCATCATTTTCATCATCAGGTTTAGAATCATCACAATTCTTATCACATTGGCCATCGCCATCTTCATCGATGTTTTTATCAGGGGTTCTATCACCATCAGTATCACAATTTAAATCACATTTATTGTCGCTATTGGTATCACAGTTTAAATCACACTTACCATCATTATCGATATCACAATTTGTATCACATGTACCATCATTATTATTATCACAGTTTTTGTCACATATGCCATCATCGTTAGTATCAACATTTTTATCAGGGACTTTATCACCATTGGTATCACAATTCTTATCACATACACCATCTTTGTTAGTGTCACAATTTAAATCGCATTGGCCATTACCAGTAGTATCACAATTTAAATCGCATTGTCCATCATTATTGGTGTCACAATTTTTGTCACACTTATTATCATTGTTGGTATCACAGTTTGTATCGCATTTACCGTCTTTATTTGTGTCACAATTTAAATCACATTTACCGTCATTATTTGTATCACAATTTAAATCACATTGTCCATCATTATTTGTGTCACAGTTTTTGTCACACTTATTATCACCGTTGGTATCACAATTCTTATCACAAGTACCATCTTTATTTGTGTCACAATTTAAATCGCATTGTCCATCATTATTGAAATCACAATTCTTATCACACTTATTATCGTTATTAGTATCACAATTTCTATCACAAATGCCATCACCATTATTGTCACAATTCAAGTCACAATTACCATCATTGTTGTTATCACAATTCAAGTCGCATTTATCATCGTTATTAGTATCACAATTTCTATCGCACTTATTATCACCGTTGGTATCGCAGTTCTTATCGCATTTACCGTCTTTATTTGTATCACAATTTAAATCACACTTGCCATCATTATTTGTATCAACATTAGTGTCTGGTTTTTTATCTCCATTGGTATCACAGTTTAAATCACATTTACCATCTTTATCAGTATCTTCATTTAAATCTGGATCTCCATCTCCATCTGTATCTATATTTAAATCAGGGAATCCATCATTGTTGTTATCACAATTTAAATCGCATTTACCGTCTCCATCTTTATCAACATTTAAATCCGGTATGTAATCTCCGTCAGTGTCACAATTTAAGTCACACTTACCATCACCATCAGTATCTTCATTAACTTTATTTTTATCAGGGATGCCATCTCCATCTGTATCTATATTTACATCTGGTTCTCCATCACCATCGATATCAACATTTACGTCTGGTTTAAAATCTCCATTTTTATCACAATTTAAATCGCATTTACCATCGTCATTTTTATCAACATTTAAATCTGGTTCTCCATCACCATTCATATCAACATTTACATCTGGAATATTATCGCCATTTTTATCACAGTTTAAATCACATTTACCATCTCCGTCAGTATCTTGATTTAATAAATTTCTGTCTGGCTTTCCGTCAGAATCAGTGTTAATATCTGGTTTGCCATCGCCATTGGTATCTATTCCATAGTTTCCACTCGTATCATCATCGATATTAAAGTCTGGAATACCATCTCCATTAACATCTATATTTATATCAGGGTTACCATCATTATTTGTATCTATATTTACATCTGGTTTATTATTTCCATTTGTATCAACATTCAAATCTGGTTTTAAATCTCCATCTTTATCAATATTTAGGTCTGGTGTACCATCACCATTGACATCAACATTTAAATCTGGTTTGCCATCGCCATCTTTATCGATATTTAAATCTGGAATATTATCACCATTTTTGTCACAGTTTAAATCGCATTTATTGTCTCCATCAGTATCTTGATTTAATAAATTTCTATCTGGTTTACCATCAGAATTAGTTTTAATATCCGGTTTACCATCACCATTGGTGTCTATTTCATAATTTCCATCAGTATCATCATCAATATTAAAGTCTGGAATACCATCACCATTAACATCTATATTTATATCAGGGATACCGTCTCCATCTATATCAATATTTAAATCAGGTTTCTTATCTCCATCAGTATCTATATTTATATCAGGGATACCATCGCCATCTAAATCAATATTATAATCTGGATAATTGTCATTATTAACATCACAGTTTAAATCACATTTACCATCTTTATCAGTATCTTGGTTAATAAGATTTTTATCAGGGATTCCATCACCATTTGTATCTATATTAAAAATAGCTTTATTAGTTTTTCCATAAGTAATATTTGCATCAGGTTTTCCATCATTATTTAAATCAGCATTAAGTTGATTACTTAAATTAACACCTGTACCAAAAAAATCCATTGTAAATGTTGTAAATAATAATATTAAAGTTAAAAGCATTATTATTATCATAATAACAATAGCCATTAATTTTTTCTTTTTTAATTCTACATAATCCATATTTAAATCTACATTCATTTTAATCCCCCTAACCTGCTATATTTTTTGCTAAGCTTGGATCTTCATAATTATCTTTTTCATCTCTACCATTTATCGTAGCACTCTTAATATCTAATTTTAAATAAATTAATTTTCCAATTTCTGAAGTTGGTGTATCTTCAGCTAACCATAGATATACTTTATATTGCTTTTTATTCTTTGATGTAACATTATCTCTTAAAATTGGATAACTATTATCTCCAGTAGAAGTTAAAGCAGTAATTGTTGTACTATAAACTTTGTTATTTTCATCTCCAAAATTAACCCATTTATTTGCTGTTTCATCATGAATGCCTATTTTAAGATGTTCTAAAGAAAGTTTTTCTTCACTTTTTTGATTTTCTGGAATACTTGCATCATCATAACTTAAAGTGACAGAAAAATCTGCATCAAGATCTCCTTGATTGTCTAAGGTTAATTCAGCATAATCTCCAGTTGCTACAGAATCTTCAGCTGTAGGTAATTTAGAATTTTCAGTTGGAAACATTTCTTTGCCAGTTATTGCTTTTGTATTATTAACAACAACATTTAAACTTCCTGTTGTTAGTTCTTGAACATTTTCTTGAGACTTAACAGTAAAAAATGCTGAATAAGAAACATTCAGTACAATTAATGTCAATGCAATTACGGATATAAAAACAATTTTTGTATTTTGTTTCAACTTTCCATCTGATATCATCTATGTCACCTTATTATAAGTTTAACACATAATTAGCTAACCGACAATACATAAATTTCAATTATTTTTTAAATTTGTTTACAATTAAGATTATTTAATGCTATAATAGCTTGGTTAAACGGGGTGAATTATAATGGAAATTAGAAATGTTGCAATTATTGCACACGTTGACCACGGTAAAACTGCGTTGGTTGATGAAATATTAAAATATGTAGGAACATTTAGAGAAAATCAAGATGTTTCCAATTTTTCGTTGGATTCTAATGATATAGAAAAAGAAAGAGGAATTACCATTTTAGCTAAAACTACATCAATTATTTATAATGGTATCAAAATTAATATTTTAGATACACCAGGACATGCTGACTTTGGTGGCGAAGTTGAACGTATTATGAAAATGGTTGATGGAGTTATTCTAGTAGTTGATGCTTATGAAGGGCCAATGCCTCAAACTAAGTTTGTATTGAAAAAAGCAATTGATGCTGGAGTAAAACCAATTGTGGTTATTAACAAAGTAGATAAACCAACTGCTAGAATTAAAGAAGTTGTTGATGAAGTTTTAGAATTATTCTTAGATTTAGGGGCAAATGATAATCAATTAGATTTTAAAGTTGCTTACACTTCAGCATTAAATGGTACATCTAGTTTAGATCCAGATATTAATACACAAGAAAAATCTTTTAAATGTGTTTTAGATTTAATTATTAATGAAATAAATGCACCAGAAGGAGATGAAAATAAACCACTTCAATTTCAACCTGCTCTACTAGATTATAATGATTATGTTGGACGTATTGCTATTGGAAGAGTATTTAATGGAAAGATTAAAGTTGGACAAATGGTTAATTGTTTAAGATTAGATGGAACTGAGAAAAACTTTAGAGTTCAAAAATTATTTGGATTTACTGCTCTATCCAAAGTTGAAGTTGAAGAAGTTGAAACAGGAGATATTTGTGCTATAGCAGGACTTGAAGATATTTCAGTTGGAGAAACTATTACTGAAGTAGGAATGCATGAAAAATTACCTATTATTCATATTGATGAACCTACATTACAAATGACTTTTGGAGTTAACACTTCTCCATTTGCAGGTAAAGATGGTAAATTACTTACATCAAGAAAAATTGGTGAAAGATTAATAAAAGAAACACAAAAAGATGTTAGTTTAAAAGTAGAACAAATAGATTCAGAAAATTTCTTAGTATCTGGTCGTGGTGAATTACATTTATCTATATTAATAGAAAATATGCGTCGTGAAGGTTTTGAATTACAAGTTTCTAAACCTAAAGTTATTATTAAAGAAATTGATGGCGTAAAATGTGAACCTTATGAAGATTTACAAATTGAAGTTGATGATGAATATATGGGTGGTGTAATTGAAGAATTAAGTACAAGAGGTGCTAATATGATAAATA
The DNA here is from genome assembly GCA_947589495.1 of uncultured Bacilli bacterium. Classification (GTDB taxonomy): domain Bacteria; phylum Bacillota_I; class Bacilli_A; order RF39; family UBA660; genus SIG200. The sequence continues at coordinate 49,979 of CANQAK010000004.1, forward strand.
TGGTTCATATTGGTAATGTTACGAGAATTACTTACACAATTCCATCACGAGGATTAATTGGATTTAGTACAAATTTTATGACTTTAACTAAAGGCTATGGAATAATGAATCATACTTTTAAAGAATATGCACCCGCTGCTAATGTAGATTTAGGGGAAAGAAAACTAGGTGTTCTTGTATCAAGTGAAACAGGAAAATCTACTGCTTATGGTTTAGGTCAACTTGAGGACCGTGGTATTATGTTTGTAGAACCTAATACTGAGGTTTATGAAGGAATGATTGTTGGAGAATGTAACCGTGATAATGATTTAGCAATAAATATTGTTAAAGGTAAGGAACTTACTAACACAAGAGCAGCTTTTTCTGATAAAACTGTAGTTTTAAAAAGACCAAGACCTATTACTTTAGAGTATGCATTAGAATATATTAATCAAGATGAACTTGTAGAGGTTACACCTAACCATATTAGACTTAGAAAAGTTATTTTAAATACTGAGCTTAGAAAAAAATATGATGCTAAAAAATAACATCATATTTTTATTTGGTAATTTTTTTATAATCTTCAAAACTGTTTGGAATAGGAGGCATACCACATAATTCCATGTATTGTTTTTTTAATAATTCTACTCTTTTTTCATATTGTTCTAAAATTAAATGAGATTCTACTACATTCCATAATAGATTAACTCTATCATCGGAAACATAATTAACTGTTCTATCTATTTTAAATCTTTCTATACAACTTTGAAAAGTTTCACTTTCATCGGAAACATCTTTAATAGCAATTAATTCATTAGTAAAAAAATCTCTATAATAAACATTTTCTGCCTCAACATTTAAAAATACTAAATTTTGAACTTTATCATACATATCTTTACGACATAAATGAAAATTTCCTCTAAAGTCTGTTAAAATATATAATTTTTTTAAATCCAATGATGGAACCATAATAATCTCTCCTCAACACAAAATATTATAATTAAATTGAAAAATAAAATCAACTTTATTCAAATTATATTGATTAATAAATTGGTTCATGTTAAACTATCATTATGTCATTTAGCCCGTTGGTGAAGTGGCTTAACACACTGCGTTCTCAGCGCAGCATTCACGGGTTCGAACCCCGTACGGGTTACCAAAGAAATTTATATTCGGGAGTTTTCCGAGTTATCATAAAAGCGACTTATCAAAAAGTCGTTTTTATAATAACTAAATATGTCAAGAACATCTTGTATAACATAATATTTGACACCCTATTGACATTTTTTTTGAAATATGCTACAATTAATACGTATTTAAGGGGGATTTTATATGGAACGTGTTGATACACAAAATAAAAAATATAAATTAATACAACCTATAGATAATAATACAATTGGAATAGATATAAGAGATGTTGCATCAATTGCAACATCATACTTGTCTTCAAAAAAGACATTTTATAAATTTAAAGGAAATAAAGTAATTATTTATCCTGATAAAAGAGTTACATATATTCATGATAATATTTTTGTCATTGATTTAAGTGTATTATCTGATGTAGAAATTATTCTTAAAGATGGTAGAATCAAAAACATAACAAATATAAATGGACATTATGTTTCTTCTAAATTGAAACCAGTTGATGATGAAGCAAGAAAAAGAGCTAAAGAAGAAAATGCTTTAAGAAATGCCTTAATTAAATGTGCTTCATTATGTATTGCTGGTTCAATAATTTTTAATGTAGCTTCTAAAAAATTAAATAATGATAATGAAAAAGAATTAGAAAATAAAGAAAAAATAGAAAATTATTCTACAATTAATAATAAAAATGAAAAATTTACATTAGCTTATGATGATGATATTGAAACAATTAATAAGAAAATTAGTTTTATACAAAAAAATTATAATTTAACTAGTCAAGAATTCTGGGAAATTGCTTATACTGTTTTAGCTGAAGCTAAAAATAATAGTTATGATGATGCTTACGGTGTAATTAATACAATTTATAATAGAACAATAGATACTAGATGGAATGAATATATAAGTAGTTTAGTTGCAGGAGAAAATTCTGGAAATAGTTTATATAGCCAAGTAATTGCTCCTACCCAATTTGAAGGATATAAAAGTAATGCTTATTATGAATATGTTCATATGGATAAAAATACAATAGTTTATTTACCAGGGTTCTGTGCTATAATTGATTTCTTATACAATAATGGTTTAGGATATCCTGATTGTAAATATCCATATATGAGTTTCATGAGTGATTATTATGTTTTCCCAGAAGAATTTGAGTTTCGTTTAGGATATAATGCAGAAAGAATTGTAATTGGAGGAAACCAATATTTTGATCCAATGACTTTAGATGAATTAAGTGAAGGATATGAAAAAACTGCATGTTATTATGAAACTGAAAGTTCAACAATTATTTTACCAAATCAAAATAATAATGAATTAGTTAGAAGTAGAGGAATGAATTAGTCATTCCTTTTTTTGTTAAAGGAAATATAATCACATAAATAAATTTCTAAAATATATTATAATGTGAGGAGTGTTTATGTGAAGAAAAATGTTTTATATGTTTTAACTGGTTTAATAATTTTAGTAATTATTGGTCTTGTTATTAGTTTAATATTTATAAATAAAGATGATAATACAGAAAATGATACAGTTAAAACTATTAAGGTTTCGGAAGTTACTCATAGTATTTTTTATACTCCATTTTATGTAGCAATTGAAAATGGTTATTTTAAAGAAGAAGGAATTGATATAGATTTACTACTTGTTAGTGGTAGTGATAATGTAGCGGCCTCTGTACTTTCAAATGATACAGAAGTTGGACTTGCTGGACCTGAATCAGCAGTATATGTTTATTTAGGAAAAGAAAAAGATTATTTACAAGTATTTGCAGGTCTTACTAAAAGAGATGGTCAGTTTATGTTATCAAGATCTTCAAAAGAATTTGATTGGCATGATTTAATTGGAAAAGAAATTTTGATTGGTAGAAAAACTGGTATGCCTGGATTAAGCTTTTTAAGAGCTTTAAAAAATCAAGGAATTAATCCGGATGATGTCAATATAAATGAATCAATTGAATTTGCAGAAATTTCAGGAGCATTTATTGGTGGCGAAGGCGATTATGTAAATCTTTTTGAACCTCTTGCATCAAAGTTAGTTGATAATAATAATGGTTACATTGTTACAAGTGTTGGAGCAGCCTCAGATGCATTTCCATATACAGCTTTTTATGCAAGAAAAAGTTATATTAATGATAATAAAGATTTATTAATTAAATTTTCTAAAGCTCTTAAAAAAGGAATAGATTTTACATTTAATAATGATGGAAATACAATAGCAGAATCTATTCAAAATCAATTTAGTGATACAAGTATTGAAGATTTAAGTGTAATGATTGAAAGATATAAAGAATCTGATGCTTGGCTTACAACACCGTTTGTTGAAGAAGATTTTTATAATACTTTAATAAATTTACTTGAAGAAAATGGATTAATTAATGAGACTGTTTACTATAAAGATATGGTAAATAATATGTATGAATAAACTATTAGAAATTAAAAATTTAACTAAAAATTATCATACCATAGAAGGTGAATGCGAAGCTATTAAAGATTTTAATTTAGAAGTTAAAAATGGTGAAATTATTTCTTTGGTTGGACCTTCTGGATGTGGAAAATCAACTTTGTTATCAATAATATCAGGACTTGATAAAGAATATACTGGCATTATTAATAAAGATTCTAAAATAAAAATGGCTTATATGTTACAAAGTGATGCTCTACTACCCTGGTTAACTATTTATGAAAATGCTTTATTAGGTTTAAAAATAAAACACAATATGACTAAAGAAAATATTGAATATGTTGATTATTTATTAGATTTTTATAATTTAAAAGATTTTAAAAATAACTATCCTAAAAGTTTGTCTGGAGGTATGAAGCAAAGAGTTGCTCTTATAAGGACTCTTGCTTTAAAACCAGACATCTTACTTTTAGATGAACCTTTTAGTGCTCTCGATCAACAATCCAGATTAATTATAAGTGATGATGTTTATAAAATTTTAAAAAAAGAAAATAAAACAGCAATACTAGTAACTCATAATATTGAAGAAGCTATTATATTCTCAGATAAAGTTGTTGTTTTATCTAAAAGACCTGCTAAAATCAAAAAAATTATTCCTATTGATATAGCAAATAAAGATTCTATTTATGAAAGAAGAAAAGATCCTAATTTTCATAAATATTTTGATAATATATGGAAGGATTTAGATAATAATGAGTCCTGAACAAAAAAAATTTATCAAAAAAATAAAAATTAATAAAATAAAAATTTGGTTATGTCAAATTTTAATAATAATTTTATTCCTTGGAATGTGGGAATTTTTTGTCAATAAAGGAATTATTAGTTCATTTATCTATTCAAGTCCATCCAGAATAATTAAAACTGTTATTGAACTTATAAATAATCATAACTTTTTTATTCATATCTTTGTTACATTAAAAGAAGTAATAATTGCTTTTATATTAGGAATTACATTAGGTTTTATAATTGCTTTAATTTTATATGAATTTAAATTTTTAGCTAAAGTTATGGACCCTTTTTTAACTATGTTAAATTCTTTACCAAAAGTAGCCTTGGGTCCCCTAATTATTATTATATGCGGTGCTAATTCTAAAAGTGTAATTGTGATGGCTTTATTAATAAATTTAATTGTTAGTATAATTACAATATATAATGGTTTTTTATGTACAGATGAATATAGATTAAAATTATTTAAAACGATGAAGGCATCTAAAATTCAAACATTAACCATGCTTGTAATTCCAAGTAGCTATCAAACCATTATTGCATCTTTTAAATTATGCGTTGCTCAAACTTTAATTGGGGTTATTATGGGAGAATTTTTAGTTAGTAAACAAGGACTAGGTTATTTAATCGTGTATGGTAAACAAGTCTTTAATTTAAATTATATAATGACAGGAATTGTTATTTTAGCTTTAATTTCCTATATTTTATATAAATTAATTGTTTTATTAGAAAATAAACTATTAAAACATTTACGAGATTGAAAAATTCAATCTCTTTTTTTTATTATTTTCTGACTGTATCTTTATTTGAGAAATAGCGATTTTTTTCAGTTTTTCAAGTCCTTCAATATTATTTAAAATTGTAAAATTTTTAGTTTTCTTAACTTTAAAATACACAAAAATATAAAAAAGTAAGGTTTAAGCTTAATTTTTAAATAAGCAACCTTACTTTTTATATAATTTTATTTTTTAAATTTATATAAGACTATTCTAAATTTTCATTTTTTTAAAAAGTTTTTATTATTGAACTTTTTCATAAACTGCAATATATTTATAGGCAATACCAGTTTCTCCATTTAACGTGATGTTTTTTCGATCAGAAATTATTTCCCATTGTTTAAATTTATAACCAGATTTTGCTTCAGGTGCTTTCATTGTATATTCTTTAATACTAGCTCTTTTAGCATAAAGAACATTACCTTTTAATTGATTTGTACTAGAATCAAGGAAACCAACACACTCATTTAAATCACATGAGAATTCTGCAAACCAAATACAACCTGAACCAGATTCACCACATCTAGATGTTGTATAATAATTATTATGATCATAAAGACGTACTGTTATTGGATTTAAAGTACTATAAAAATGAAATTCTACCTCATGTTTTTCTTCTTCTGGATAATGACCATATTTTTCTTTATAAGCTTCTTCGTATTGTTCACGATCTAATTTTTCTCCTTTTGCTGCTGCTTCTAACACATTTTTAAGTTGTTCATCAGTAAGCGTTCTATTTTCATTAGTCTCAGAATTTTTTGCTGCAGTATTATTGTTATTATTTTCAGTAGTAGTTTTAGTTTCATTAGTTGTAGTTTGAGTTGTTGTTTGTTTAGTTCCTGTTTTAGTTTTTGTTTCTTGTTTTACTTCAGTTTGAGTTTTTTGTACTTCTGAAGGAGTATTTTGATTTTGCTCTTCAACTTCTTGGCTTTTTCTTAATTCTTCTTCTAAAGTTTTTTTATTCTCTTCTGCTTTTTGAACTCTTTGTTCAGCTGCTTTTTTAGTTTCTTGGGCATCAGCAATGGCTTTTTCAGCTCTTTGAACTTTATCATTAGCATCTTTTTTAGTTGCTTCTGCTTTATTCACAGCTTCTTCAGCAGCTTTAACTTTTTCTAAAGCAGCATCTCTTTCTTCTTTTGTTTTAGCATTTTTAACTTCAGCTTCAGCCAACTTTTTAGCTTCTTTAGCTTTTGTTACTGCTTCTTCTGCTGCAACAACTTCTTTTTGAGCTGTTTCTTTAGCTTCTGTTGCCTTTTCTACTTCTTTATTTGCTTCATCAAGTACTTCTTTAGATTCATTAACTTCATTTTCTGCTTCAACTAATACATTAGGATTTTTTGCTTCTAAACTTTCATTTTCTATAAAAGTTATTTTTCCATCATTACTTTCTTCCAATGAATTATTGAAACTAACTGCAATAACACCAGCAGTTACTGCTGTAACAGCTCCAAAACTTAAAAGTATACCTTTTATTGCACTAAATGATAACATTTTCATAAAACATCAACTTCCTTTCAAATTGCTTTTTATATGCATTATTATATATTATTATATGAATAATGTAAAGGTTCATCTAACTCAATTAACCTGGAAAAATATAACATTAAATTTTATTCTCGATATGTCTTTAACCATGATCACTATGGGATAATTTTTAGTTACTTAAAAATCCACTATTGGTTTGAAATTCATTTCCATAAAATTCTGGTACTCTACCATTTACTACTAAAGATGCTATTAAAATATCATAATTTAATTTTTTATTTTCTTTTTCCATCGGAGTTATAATTAATTTTTGCATTTCAACGGTAATATATATTTCTAATAAAGCATTATTAAATCCATAATCTGTAACTTTAGTTTTTATATTTGTTAAAATTGTATTACTTAATTTAATTACTACTGGTATTTTAGGTCCCAAATTATTTAAAAAAATATTTTTACTATTAATAAATAATGGAATATTTAAAACTAAACCATTATTTCCTTCTTTTAAATAAAAATCTTCAGAATCAATTGTTATTTTACCATTTTCTAAATTTTCAATTCCATCTTCTAATATTTTAGTAACATTTGTTAATATTTCATAAGTTTTTTCTAAATTATAATTTACAGATAAAATTTCATTATTATTATTTTTATTTATTTCAAGTAAATTATTAACACTTTTATTATTAATTACATCATCAGTAATTAATTCATTAAAAAATTCATAAATAATTTTATCTATTTTATCATTAACTAAAATACTAACACTTTTATTTATTTTATGAGCATAGATATTAAAAAGAATAATAGCACAAATAAATATACAAAAAAATACAATAATCATTTTTTTAGCTATTGTATTTTTATTATTTATTTTATGAGATTTAAATCTTTTCATATTAAATATTATGAAAGAATGAATGTTTTAATAAGTAATATTATTCCAATTACAAAAATCAAAATAACTATTCCAATAATAACTTTTATAAACACATTATTTGTTTCAATACTTTTAGAAAAATCTTCAATATCTTCAAAATCATCTTCATTTAATGCATTTGAAGATGTATAAAATGAGTTTATCATTTTAGTACTAGTTAAATCTTCTTTTTCTTCTTCTATTTTATTAACATCTTCTGTTTCTTCTTTTAAACCTTCTAAAACTTCAGTATTATCACTACCTTTTAATTCACTTAATATATCTAAAGAATCATTTTGAGAATTTTTTTCATTTAAAGCAATTGTATTTATTAAAGTTTTTAGATTTTCTTCAGCATCACACTCATCATCATCTAAATTATTTTTATTTAAATTTAAATTATTTAATATATCATATTGGGTATCTCTTAATTTTTTAAATCTTTCTTCTTCATAATTATCTGATTTCTTTTCGCGAGCTTTTTCTAAAATAACATTAATATCATATTCTTTAGTATCTTCTTGTTCTACTTTTTCTTCTTCAACATCCTCTATTCTGATACTTTTTCTTTTAGGTAAACTGTTATATTTAGTATCTAAAATCTTTTTTATTTTTTCAACATCAATTTCTTTTTCATTTTCTCCTAAAATAGTTGTATTACTTTTTACTTCAAAATTATTCAATTCACTTTTACTAATTTCTTTGTACAAGTCTTCATTTCTACTATATCTTGTACTAATTAATTCATCTTCATTATAATATTTATTCATGCGTGAACTCATAGTAACACCTCTAGCATAATAATAACATAAATACTATTAATTTTAAATCCATAATTTTACAAAGTATGACAATAAAGATGTTTTTTAGACAAATAACTTAATAAAAATTGCATTTAACTTTTTTTTCTAATATAATTAAAAAGGAGGTTATGATATGAAGAAATTATTTGTTAATAAAGAAGCTTGTATAGGATGTGGTTCATGTATTGCCATAGACTCTGAACATTTTGATTTTGATGATGATGGATTATCAATGGTAATTAGTCAAGAAAATATTGAAAGTGATAATGCTAAAAACGCTATGTCTTCTTGTCCTACTAATGCAATTAGTTATTCAGAAGATGAAAATGATGAAAAAGAAGAATGTTGTGAACATTGTCAAAACAAATGTGATTGTAAAAATTCTGAAAATGAATAAAACTGCTAAAATGCAGTTTTTATTTTAAATTATATAATTCTTTTACTTCTTCTTTACTAATAGGTCTATATTCTCCACTTTTTAAATCATCTACAGTTAAAAAAGAAAATTTAGTTCTTGTTAACTTTAAAACATCATAACCTAAAACTTCAAATAATTTTTTAATAATATGATTTCTTCCTTCATGAATTGTTACTTCTACTAAAGAAGTATTTTTTAATTTATCTATTTTTCTAACCTTTACATAATCTATAATTAGTTTTCGATCATCAATAATTATTCCTTTTCTTAATTTTTTAAAATCTACTTCATTTAATAGGCCATTAATTTTAGCTACATATGTTTTATAAATTTTATGTTTAGGATGCATTAAAATATTTGCTAAATTTCCATCATTAGTTAAAATTATGGCCCCAGTAGTATTATAATCAAGTCTTCCTACTGGATAAATTCTTGCTTTAGTTTTAATCAAACTTACTACTGTTTTTCTATTTTTATCATCTGTAACACTACAAATAACTTCTCTTGGTTTATTTAAAAGATAATATTCTTTAACTTCATTTTTTGAAATAATTTCATCATCAACTGTAATTACATCATTACTACTTACTTTAAAACCTAAAGTATTTACTACTTCTCCATTAACTTTAACACGATTATTTATAATTAACTCTTCGGCTTTTCTTCGTGAAGTATAACCACTATTTGCAATTACTTTTTGAAGTCTTTCCATAATATCACCAACAAAAATAGTATAGCAAATTAATTAAGAAAAGAAAAGATTTGTTAAAACTACAGCAGCAGTAATACCAATAAAATCTGCAAATAAACCTACCCATAAAGCATGTTTAATTTTAGTTATTTTTATACTTCCAAAATAAAGAGCTATAACATAAATAGTGGTATCAGTACATCCTTGTAATATTGATGCTAATCTTCCAATAAATGAATCTGGACCAAAACTTTTAAAAATATCGTTCATTATAGCTAAAGAGGCTGTACCTGATACAGGCCTTAATAAGGCCATGGGAATTATTTCTACTGGTACACTTATATTTCCAATAAAAGGAGATATTAGTTTAAGAAAAAAATTTAAAACATGACTATCTAAAAAAATATTTATTGCAAAAATCATAGCAATTATAGCAGGAAAAATACTAAAAGTTGTCATTAAACCTTCTTTAGCACCTTCTAAAAAAGTATCATAAACATTAATTTTTTTCTTTACTCCATAAAAAACTATAACAATTATAAAAATAGGTAAAATTATTTTAGATATTATTTCCATTCTTTATTTCTCTTTCTAATGAAGTAATCAAGAGTAATACCTGCTATAGAAGAACATAAAGTAGCAATTATTGCTGGTAATATTATTTCACCTGGAGAATTTGAATTATAAGCTACTCTTAAAGCTAATATTGTTGTAGGTATTAATGTTACTCCTGCTGTATTCAAAATTAAAAAAGTAATCATAGAAGAACTTGCTGTATCTTTTTTGGGATTAATTTTTTGTAGTTCATTCATTGCTTTTAAACCTGCTGGAGTTGCAGCACTTCCAAGACCTAACATATTTGCAGCAATATTTGAAGAAATATAACCTAATGCTTTATTATCTTTAGGAATACTTGGAAATAATTTATGAAGTATAGGACTAAGTAAATGAGCAAATTTGTTTAAAAGGCCACTATCTTCTGCAATTTTTAATATGCCAGTCCAAAGAACAATAACAGGTAATAAATCTAAAATTAAATCAAGTGCTTCATTTGCATTAGTTAAAATACTATTATTGATAACATTAATATTACCACTTAAAAGAGAATAAATGATACCACTTCCAATAAGAAATGCCCATATATACCCTACCATTTAAATAACCAACCTTTAAATTTTTCCCACCAACTCATTTTTTCTTTTTCTTCTATTTTTTTAATATAAATTGGTTCTTTATGATAAATTGTATCATCTAATATTACTTCTACATATCCAACTATATCATCATCATTATAATTTTCTAATTTCATTAAATTAACATTTAAATTAATTTTTTTATATTCTTCTTTATTAAGTGTCATATTAAAATTATGTTTTACAAATAATTTTGCATCGTTATAATAATCATCATTTTTAACTTTAAATTTATTTTTATTTATTAATTCATAACTTTTATAATTAGAAAAAATATCATTATATAATGTACGATGATCTTCCCAGTCATTTGGATCATTCAAAGTTACAACAACTAAATTCATATTATTTTTGCTACCTGTAGAAACAAGAGTACGACGAGCAAGTTCAGTAAATCCTGTTTTTCCCCCAGTAATATAATCTTCGTTTAACAATTTATTTTTATTGTGCCATACATAAGTTTTATTACTTGTTTTAGCAGTGTAATCTTTAGTTTTAAATATTTCTCTAAATGTACTATTTTCCATTGCATACTTAGTTAATTTTGCCATATCTAGTACTGTAGATGTATTAGCATCTCCATTATTTTCTTCTAAACCATGAGGGTTATAAAATGTAGTATGTGTCATATCTAAATTAGTTGCATATTCATTCATTAAATAAACAAATTCTTCTTTACTACCACTTATAGCTTGAGCAATCATTAAAGCTGCATCATTACCACTTCGAAGCATTAAACCATATAATAAATCTCTTAAAGTTATTTTTTCTCCTACTTCGATGTATATTGCACTTCCATAAGCTTTATATATAATATCAGTTACTGTAATTTTTTCATCTAAATTACCTTTTTCAATTGCTATTAGTGCTGTCATTATTTTGGTTGTACTTGCAATTAATCTTTCTTTATCTAAATTGTAACCATATAATACTCTTCCAGTATCTAAATCCATTGTAATTGCACTTGATGCACTAATTCCTAAAACTTTTAAAGGTAATATAAGTAAAATCAATAATAGTAACCAATTCTTTTTCAATTCTTTCACCTAAGAAATTATATGAATAACAAATGAAAAAATGTTAAAACAATTAAAAAGGGAGGTCGTTACTTCTCCCAGGGTTAAGTTAAGTCTATTTTAACGTCTTCGTTGACGAGTTTTTTATTTGTTATGAAACTATGTAGAATGGATCATCTATCGTTCCTGAACCTTTTAATCCTATATTTTTCTTCAAGTAAAATACCGGGCGAATTGCCAACTTAGCGTTCTGATTGGAGGTGAAGAGATCGCCACTAGAAGATACAACCCATGAATAGTATTTATCACTGTTACTATTCATTGGGCCTGTCCGCGTCATCATCCATTCACTCTCTGAACCTCCATTTTTTGTTATATGCATCCAACTTCCTTTACATGTTATTTCATAATCTGTTCTACAACTTGTATTATGTCCTTCTTTGCTTCCTGAATATGCATAATCATGTATATACATTAATGCTATCTTTGATTGTTTACCTTTCGTCCATGTTTCGTTTGTAATTAATTCTCCACTTGCATTATAATATTGTGTTGTTGTTTTCCCTGTTTCTATCTTATATGCTTCTTCTGTGGTTATATTTTCATTTTGTACTAAATTCCACCCTACATCCCCATAAATATAATTCCATTCTTCTATTTTTCTTTGTATTCCACTATTGTTAATGGTACTATAAAAATGTAAGAAAAAGTCCAAATAAAACTGTAGGATTTCCTACATAATTAAAAGGACTTA